>NZ_NXIB02000141.1 GCF_002412335.2 Tychonema bourrellyi FEM_GT703 | reverse complement strand
TGGAAAAGCGGGAACAGTTTGAACGGGAACGAGTAGGTGCTCTTGAGTTGAGTAAGGCTGAGGGGCTGGCTGAGGGGCTGGCTGAGGGGCTGGCTGAGGGGCGGGTTGAAGGGCTGGCTGAGGGGCGGGTTGAAGGGTTGGCTGAAGGTATACAAATTGGCGAACAAAGAGGCGAACAAAGAGGTGAACAAAGAGGTCAAATAAATCTGATCAAACGCCAATTACAACGGCGGTTAGGCGAACTCAATCAAGAGATAGAAGATCGTTTATCACAGCTATCATCAGAGCAGTTATCGGCTTTGGCTGAGGCTATTTTCGACTTTTCTAGTTTAGCTGATTTATCCAGTTGGCTAGAAACTAATGGCTCTAATTTAACATGAATGAGATAAAAGGATGATGCAGATGTAATTTTGATTGGTTTACTATTAGGAACAATCCGATTAAGCGATCGCTAAAAATCTTATCAGATCAGCGATCGCTTTTACTTTTGGCGATCGGACCGGAGAATGAAACAGCCCTGCCTCTTAAGGGGGATTTAGGGTGATCTAGACTCAGCTAAAAACGAGATTTCTCAAGGCTTTCAGTCTTAAGTTGACACCAATGGGCAGTGCCGTATCCCTACGGGGATATTGAATGTATCTCACAAACCTGCAATCTGCTGTAAAATGTAACCTGTCTATTTTTGCGATCGCAACTTCAAACCAATGGCACGTCTAGCACTTCTGAGCGTATCCAATAAAACCGGGCTAATTGACTTAGCGCGGAGTCTAGTAGAAGAATTTGACTTTGACATAATTAGCAGTGGTGGGACAGCAGCAGCCCTCAAAGCAGCAGGAATCCCCGTCACTAAAGTCGCTGAATATACTGGTTCCCCCGAAATTTTAGGCGGACGAGTCAAAACACTCCACCCACGCATCCACGGGGGTATTTTAGCACGTCGGGATGTACCACAAGATATCACAGATTTAACAGAAAATCAAATTCGTGCGATCGATTTAGTTGTCGTCAATCTGTATCCATTTGAACAGACAATTGCTAAGCCGGGAGTAACTCTAGCAGATGCTATTGAGCAGATAGATATCGGCGGGCCGGCAATGTTGAGAGCATCGGCAAAAAATCACGCTCACTTGACTGTTTTATGCAATCCAGAGCAATACAATACTTATTTAGAAGAATTGCGACAAAATGGAGGTGAATCTTCCTTAGAATTTAGACAAAAATCCGCATTAGAAACCTTCAAACATACAGCCAACTACGACACTGCGATCGCAGCTTATCTCAGTAGTCAATCTGCTGAAACATCTTCTCAGCCAGAAGAGTTTAATTTATCAGGAAAAGAGCTGCAAACTCTCCGCTATGGCGAAAATCCTCATCAAGCCGCAACCTGGTATCAAAGCGGAGAAACACCCACAGGTTGGACGACTAGCACAATCCTGCAAGGCAAAGAATTGAGCTACAACAATTTAGTAGATTTAGAAGCAGCAAGGAGGCTAATAGTAGAATTTCCTGACACTCCTGCCGCCGCGATTCTGAAACACACAAATCCTTGTGGTACAGCCTTGGGAACAACTATTTCAGAAGCATATCAAAAAGCATTTGACACTGATTCAGTATCAGCTTTTGGCGGAATTGTGGCGCTAAATCGCCCGATTGATGCAGCTACTGCAACTGCGTTAACTAAAACATTTTTAGAATGTATTGTCGCTCCTGGATGCGAACCGGAAGCTGAAGAAATTATCAAAAAAAAGGCAAAAGTGCGAGTATTGATTTTGCCAGATTTGACTCAAGGACCACCACAAACTGTTAAAATAATCGCAGGTGGTTTGCTGGTGCAAAACTCAGATGATGCAGTGGAAGATACTAGCAAATGGCGCGTAGTTACTGAGAAACAGCCAACAGCAGAAGAGTTGGTAGAATTACTGTTTGCTTGGAAAGTGGCAAAACACGTGAAATCAAATGCGATCGTGGTGACGCGAAACTGCACTACAATTGGTGTTGGCGCTGGACAAATGAATCGCGTGGGATCGGTTAAACTAGCTTTGGAACAAGCAGGAGATCTGGCTAAAGGAGCGATTTTGGCTAGCGATGGTTTCTTCCCCTTTGACGATTCGGTAAAAACGGCGGCTGAGGCGGGAATAAGTGCGATCGTCCAACCGGGAGGTAGTATGCGCGATCGAGATTCGATCGACTGCGCCAACCAACTAGGGCTAACAATGGTTTTCACCGATATCCGCCACTTTTTGCATTAGTTTCCCTAAAATATGGACACAACAGTGTTCATTGGTGTCAACTTAAGGTCAAACCCAGTCAGAGACAGTTGTTTGACTATTAAATCTAGATCCCCCCTAGCCCCCCTTAAGAAGGGGGGGACAAGAGTCTTCTCAAAGTCCCCCTTCTTAAGGGGGATTTAGGGGGATCTAGACTTGGCTATGAACTCATCGTGTCTTGAAAAAATTATGACCTACACTCAACCGCAAATTAAACCCCAGGACGTAAAAGTTAAAATTCTGCTCACTGGCGGACATCAATGCACCGTCACGCTCAAATCGGATACGCCATTATTACACAGCCTTGTTAAAACATTGGTCGATCGCACCCAACAAAACCCCGGATTTTCGACTTTATTTCAGATTCCCATAGACGAAGGGCGATCGGCACTTTATTTTCCCGGCGAACACCTAGTCGGATTAGTCACAGAACCTCCAATTTACTTGCCACAACTGCAACCGCAGCAGCCAGAAATTCCCGTAGAAATCCCTCTAGAAATTCCCCTAGAAATTCCCACACCTGCGCCAGTAAATGAAGAATTAATATCTCGCTACGCTCAGATTGACAACTTCCTAACAGTCGCCGAAAAGAATAAACTCATTAAATATGTTTTAGCAAAAGAATCAGCTTTTGTGACTACCAGCACTTCCACGAATGCCGACGACTATCGCCGTTCTATGGTACTTCATTCATTCCCCGAATTTTCAGAACTGATGATTAATCGCATTAAAGCAATTCTTCCCGATGTGTTGCGAAAACTGAATATACCCTCATTTTCTGTGGGTGACATAGAAACTCAGTTAACTATGCACAATGACAATAATTATTACAAACTTCATAACGATAGTGGCTCTCCAGACACAGCAACCAGATTTTTCACCTATGTTTACTATTTCAATCGAGAACCAAAGGCTTTTTCTGGTGGCGAATTGCAGATTTATGATAGTAAAATCGAGAACAATTTCTATGTGGCGGCTGACTCTTTTAAAACAGTTGAACCACGTAACAACAGCATCGTATTTTTTCTGAGCCGCTATATGCACGAAGTTTTGCCAGTTAGTTGTCCCTCGAAAGCTTTTGCTGACAGTCGCTTTACTATAAATGGTTGGGTGCGCCGCACTGATTAAGGTAATACCAAAACGAATCGCACACCAGAATGGATAAGCTGTTCTCCATTTAAACCAGTAACTCGTGGCGTAGGGTGCGGCATTCGCGAACCCTTACGCTGAAACGGAAAACCTTGTACGGGCGAATGGCCATTCGCCCCTACGCACCCTACGCGGAGGAGTTTAAATGCCGAAAAGCTTATAGCAATCCTAAATCATTTGTGAATTTCTTACTCCCTCCTCTTAATAAGGGGAGGGTTGGGGTGGGGTAAAAAGATTTACGACTCCTGCAAGGACTGCTATATAACCAATTAATTCAGACTATGATGTCCTGACGATTTGCCGTCTCTGCGAGAATCCTCTTGATTTGGGCCGGAGTCAGATTCGGATTGGCTTGCAACATCAAAGCTATGACACCAGATACCTGCGCCACAGCCATCGAAGTACCCGCGAAATAACGATAAGGAGTTCCCGGTACTGAGAGGGGTACAGTTGAATAAATATCCCCAGAATCTGCCCTGCCGCCGTCACCTCCGGGAGCAATAAAATAATCGATTACTTCAGTTCCAGCCCGACTAGAATAATCAGCAAACTGCTTGTTTCGCTGAATCGAACCGACAGCAATCCCTACTTCATTCGCAAATTTTGCCGGATAATCCACCTGCGTGCCACCATCATTTCCTGCTGCTGAAACTACTATTACGCCCTTAGCTTCAGCAGCTCGAATAGCATTCAATTCGTTGTCATTTAACTGTTCACCACCCAAACTTACATTAATTATATTCGCTCCATTAGCAACTGCATAATTGAGCGCAGCAATTTCATCCCTAATCCTTCCAGACCCGGTGCTATCAAGTATTTTCAAAGGCATAATCTTGGCAGTTGGTGCGGTTCCAGTCATCCCCACACCATCGTTTTTCGCACCCACTAAACCCGATATATGAGTGCCGTGATTATTGTCATCCATCGGGTCATTATCTCTGTTCACAAAATCCCATCCTCGGAAGTCGTCCACAAAGCCATTTCCATCATCGTCAAGGCCGTTGTTAGCTTTATTTCGACCCTGGGTGTCAAGACCATTTTCTCCGCTATTACTCCAAATATTCCCGGTCAAATCTGGGTGTTTATAGTCGATGCCGCTGTCGATAACTGCTATCACAATTCCGTCTCCAGTTAATCCTTGAGCCCAAACTTCTGGGGCTTTAATTAAATCTCTTCCCCAGTTATCGCCGCCTAAGTCGGGAACATCAGGAAAAGTTGCAACACCCTTAGCTTTGGCAACTGCGGCTGCGGCATTCACTAAGCCAAACCCAAAACGAGAGTCAAAACTTCCTAAGTTGCTAATATTGTTGGCAGAAATAGTTGTGGGAGTTGCAGAGATGAATTTACCCGTGAGGTCTTTTGGAGATGTGTTGGCAACTAAACCGAGAATAGCACCAGATTGGCGAATTTTAATTAATGTATTGGAAGTATTAGGTGCGATCGCAATTTGTTCGATAATTAAGTCAGTTTCGGTAAGATTGTCGGTTAGTGCGATCGCATCCACAGAACTGTTAAAATCAGTAATAATGTCAGCAGCAGCGGAATTAGTTACTGCTGAATCGCTGCGGAGGACAAACGTATCAGCGCCCAAACCTCCTGTCAGACTATCTTTACCGCCCTCACCGATGAGAACGTCCGCGCCCTTACCACCGATGAGTATGTCATCTCCCTGACCTCCCACCAAGGTATCATTCCCCACACCACCGCTGATGAGTGAGGCATCCGAGGCACCGACAATAAAATCGTTGCCCCCCAGGGCAAATAGCCCGTTTTGGTAAGGAGTTAAAAATCCCGGAGTTAAGGTGAAACTATTGGGGTTATTATCTAAAAAATACGAAAGACCGTCAGGACTTGGGCCAGCCATAAAAATATACTCCTTAAATGCGATCGATCTAAATTCTAATTTAAAAATTGACAGTAGTTAAGTTTTGTAAATATCATAGGCAGTGTAATTAAATTTTTTTAATTATAACTGTTATCAATGGAATTTGTGAAAGCTAGCTCTATATAGTAATTGGGAATTGGGAATTGGGCATTGGGAATTGGGAATTGGGAATTGGGCATTGGGCATTGGGAATTGGGCATTGGGAATTGGGAATTGGGCATCGGGCATTGGGAATGGTAACAAATAACAACATTTAACAGTCAACATTTAACAGTCAGCATTTAACAGTCAACAATCAAGCTAATATTGATTTTAACCTGTCCATACCCGAACTCAGACCAGTCCATGACACCCGATGCCTCTCCCGGAGCCACTTCCGCCCCCGACTTTCAAGGGACACCCGAAGTCAGCCTTGATATGCAAGTCCGTCTGAAAACCGAAGATGGACAGCTACTGCTGCTACTCCCCTCAGAAACTAACACCAGTGAAACACCAACAGCCGCAGCCTCCACTTGGACTGAACTTTGGCAACAGCTAAAAGTTAGGCTAAATGCAGGAGAACGTTTTTGGCAGGCTAATGCCGAAGTACAATTGATGGCGAACGATCGCCTTTTAGATATTCGCCAACTGCAAGAAATCGCCGAAGCCCTATCGGAAGTCGAACTTCAACTCAAACGAATCCACACCAACCGCCGTCAAACAGCCGTTGCCGCAGCCACCGTCGGCTATTGTGTAGAACAGCAGCCTCCTGTATCTTCTTTGAGTAAAGCCCCGACGGAAAAACCCCAATCCCTAGCGGAACCTTTATATTTGCAGATGACAGTGCGATCGGGCGTAGAAATTCGCCATCCGGGCACAGTCGTACTTTTGGGAGACATCAATCCCGGCGGCTCAATCATCGCCGGAGGCGATATCCTAGTTTGGGGTCGTTTGCGAGGTGTCGTTCATGCCGGTGCTGGCGGCAACACCAAAAGCGTGATTATGACCTTGCAGATGGAACCGATGGTGATTAGGATTGCTAAATATGTTGCCAGAGGCCCAGAAACCTCGCCCGCTCAGTTTTTCCCGGAAGTTGCCTACGTGACAGATAAAGGGATTAGGATTGGCAGAGCTTCTGATTTTGACAAATCTCTCTTAATCGGTTAGTTATTATTGGTTAGTTGTTATTTGTTAGCTGTTATTTGTTAGCTGTTATTGGTTATTGGTTAGTTGTTATTGGCTAGTTGCGGTACCCTGAGCGAAGTCGAAGGGTTATTGGTTATTTGTTACCAATGTCCAATGCCCAATGCCCAATGCCCAATGCCCAATGCCCAATGCCCAATGCCCAATGCCCAATCACTAAATCTAAAATTGCTTATGGCTCGCATTATTGTTGTTACATCAGGGAAAGGCGGAGTTGGTAAAACCACTTCTACAGCCAATCTTGGCATGGCTTTAGCTAAGCGGGGGCGCAGCGTTGCCGTGATTGATGCCGATTTTGGCCTCAGAAACTTGGACTTGCTGCTCGGCTTGGAAAATCGCATTGTTTATACTGCACTCGAAGTCCTCGCAGGAGAGTGCAGATTAGAGCAAGCTTTGGTGAAAGATAAGCGACAGCCGCGTTTGGTGTTGTTGCCGGCGGCCCAAACTCGGATGAAAGATGCCATTAGCGCTGAGCAAATGAAGCAACTTGTGGGGATGTTGGGCGAAAAATATGATTATATTTTAATCGATTCTCCAGCCGGAATTGAACAGGGTTTTCAAAATGCGATCGCCCCGGCTCAAGAAGGTATCATTGTCACTACTCCAGAAATCGCTGCTGTCCGTGATGCCGATCGAGTCATCGGCTTGCTGGAAGCCAACAACGTCAAGAAAATTAGGCTCATCGTCAACCGCATCAGGCCTGCAATGGTGCTCGCTAATGATATGATGTCGGTGCAAGACGTGCGGGAAATCCTCGCCATACCGCTGCTGGGCGTAGTTCCTGACGACGAGCGCGTCATTGTTTCCACCAACCGGGGCGAACCATTAGTATTGTCAGAAACACCCTCTTTAGCAGGAACCGCTTTCGACAATATTGCTCGTCGTTTGGAAGGGGAAAAAGTAGATTTTCTCGATCTAAATCCCCGTCCCGAAACCTTTTTTAGTCGCCTCCGTAAATTCTTTAACACTAAAATTCTGTAGTCTGTCGTAAAAATTGCCATGAGGCTTTCACAACCAACGACTATCCTTCTTCCTGACATCCGTTACATCCGTTACATCCGTTACATCCGTTACATAATCCGTTGCCGAACATCCGTTAAATCCGTTACAAAATCCGTTGCCGAACTTCCTTCTTCTATGCCTAGCCCTTGACAACTGAGCCAAATTATGATATACACACTTCTCGAACGACTTTTCCCGCGCACGTCAGACAACAGCCGCGATGAGGTAAAACGCCGCCTCAAACTGGTTCTCGCCCACGATAGGTCAGAACTCAGCCCCGAAATGGTTGAGGCGATGCGCCGAGAAATTCTAGAGGTGGTGTCTCGGTACGTGGAAATTGATACTATGGAGTCGGAGTTTTCCCTCGCTAGCGACCAACGGGCCACGTCTCTGATTGCCAATCTCCCCATCCGGCGAGTCAGAGTCGAACGTTCACCGGAGTATGTACCAGATGATCTAGTCGAAGCTCTTCCCGACACTACAGATTAACATCGAAGTCTGTGATAGCTTCCCACAATAGAAGTCAAATTTTTGTTTCAACTCCGAGGGTGGAAAAATTTTGAGTGTTTAATTTGAAACTATTAAAGCTGTCGTTTTTTGTCTTTCTGCCGTCTCCCTACTTAATAATTGATCGCTCTTTCCAGTGGTGATTGTAACTGAAGTTCTAAAGGTCGATCGGACCGAATCTCTAGACCAGGAAAATCATTTTTTACTAACATCTTTTCGCCGATTTCCGCAGTGGTTCTCGGCCATAGTACCCAACGACTTCCTTGGGTAAGAGCGTTTAAATTTGCGGAATTTTGAGTTAGAAAAATAATCGGCAGTTTAGGTGTGTTTTCTACAACATCTTCCCCTGCATTAACTGCTGCTAAAGTTTCCAAAACTACTCGGTTCCCCGATACGATTCCAGTTCCGGCAGTCCAAAGTTTGACGTTTAACAAACGCTTGCTAGCATAGAAATAAAGGGACGCAGCTACTGTCACCGCTCGTTCAAATTCCTTTGGTTCCCAGGTGGCACCGCTGTCGAGAGCAATAATAATTTCTTGACCGCCGGCTGCAACTTCCAACTCCCGCACCCGCAATTCCCCGTGGCGGGCGCTGGTACGCCAGTGAATCAGTCTGGTGGGGTCTCCGTGTCGGTAGGGTCTCAGGTTGCGGGTGAGGCCTTCAGTAGCATTTTGCGATCTGCTACGATCGTACAATTGCGGACTGTCTTCTTGACCGATGCGATCGATCAAAGGACAAGTGCTCAACGGCAAAACCTGCGGGTAAACCACCGCCACCGCCTTAACCGGGTGGCTGCGTCGGCACCAAAATAACCCCAAAGGTGCTGCTGTCCTCAAGCGCACCTCCTGCCAGCGATAAACGCCCCGCTGCTGGACTTCCAGGTAGTATGTATCCGTGTAAATACTGTGGGCTGCTATGACTTCGATCGCGCGAACAACCGGCTCTCCCAGTACAAATGGCAAAATGTCCACCACTTGCAACAGGGTTTTAGGTTCGTGGGAGCGATTTTCGATTTCTAGTTCGATCGTAATTTGATCGCCCACACTCACAGGCTCGATCGCACGACGGCGGACTTGCAACGAATGGAGCGATCGAGCCGGCAAAAACGCCGCTATTCCCAACAGCGCCAAACTCCCACCGCTGAGAAGGTACAGCCACCCAGCCATTGTATTAGTAGCAGCACCAAAAAAGAAAACAGTCAACCCGACCAACAGCCCGCCCGCATAAGCAGGAGTTACAGCGCGAGTTTCGAGCCAGTCGGTAATTTTGTGACCAATGTTCATAGCAGTTTAAATTGTTAGTAATGGTTAATCAAAGGCATTCTTAATCACTGAAATCCTGGCTATTATCCCTTCTTCCTTTAACCAGTTATATCGTTTCCGGTTGCATCAATATTGTTCAAATATCCAAACAGTGAACAGTCAACAGTCAACAGTCAACAATGATTCCGGTGCAACCGGAATTGATATTACATCCGTTAAATCCGTTACAGAATCCGTTGCCGAACTTCCTTCTTCCTTGGAGACGAAAAAATGAACCCATTAGACAATCCTACACCCGTTCGACCAGATGCTCAAGCCCGCCGCACACCGCCACCGCCACCACCCTTGGCAGCGCATCCTGCGTCACCGGCAGCACCTCCCGCGCCCGCAGCCCAGCGACAGCCAGAAGTTCCCCTCAGTACGATCGAGCAAATGGTCAGAGATGCCCATGCCGTGGCCGCTTCCGACATTCACATTCGAGTCGGACAAGTACCTCGATTTCGGATTCGGGGCGTGATGCAATTAGCGATGAACCATGTCAAAGTAACCCCAGAATTTTTTGAACATTACTTAGCAGAAATGTTCTCTCCCGAACAGCGAAAACAGTTCACAACTACCAAAGAATTAGATGGAGCAATTTTTTATCCAGGCTTCGTCCGGTGTCGGGTAAACTGTTTCGATTCTCTCAGCGGTGGTGCCATAGTATTGCGTTTGATCAATCTGGAAATACCTACTATCGATGCCATGAGGTTGCCAGAAGTTCTCAAAAATATCATCCTGCGATCCCAGGGATTAATATTAGTTACCGGGCCAACTGGTTCGGGAAAATCGACAACAGTAGCTGCGATGATCGACCACCTCAACCAGATGGAACAAAAGCACGTAGTTACCATTGAAGACCCGATCGAATTCATTCACCCTTCTAAGAAATGCTTAGTCAGCCAGAGGGAAGTAGGCTTACACACCCACGAGTTTCAACAGGCATTGCGGGCTGTCTTGCGGGAAGACCCCGATGTTATCCTAATTGGCGAAATGCGCGATCGCATTACCATCAATACAGCCTTACAAGCAGCTCAAACAGGTCACTTAGTATTGGGAACCCTCCACACACGCAGCGCCATCAATGCTATCAACCGCTTGTTGAATGTGTATCCCCCTGAAGAACAGCAGGCGATGCGGATTCAAATTTGCGACTCTTTGGTAGCAGTAATTGCCCAACTTTTGTTACCAACCGTTGACAACCGCCGCGTCGCAGTTCACGACATTTTGGTGAATACACCTGCTATGCACGATTACTTGATGAAAGGTGATGATGACGAAGCTTTCCGGTTGATGGAACATGATACTTATGAGGGAATGCAGATTATCAACCAAGCTCTTTACGCACTTGTACTTGAGGGCAGAGTTACGATCGAAGAAGCAGCAAAAGCGTCTCCAGAAGCGACCGATTTAGACCGTCGCTTGCGGACAGGAGGCTACGATGCTGCGGACGCTCGTGGCTTTCAAGGTAGCAAAAAAGAACGGCCCGTTACTTCTAGGTAGCAGCAATTTGTAGGGGCAAAAACCCCCGTGATTGCCCATGCTAAGTAGCAGAAAATTGTAGGGGCAAAACCATCGTGGTTGCCCCATATATATAGCTCGAAAAAGTGAGGTATGCCCTATGCCCTATGCCCTATGCCCTATGCCCTATGCCCTATGCCCTATGCC
>NZ_NXIB02000140.1 GCF_002412335.2 Tychonema bourrellyi FEM_GT703 | reverse complement strand
TCTCCCCCTCTCCCCCATCATTTGACTTTTTTGGTGAGAATGAAACAGCCCTGCCGACTGAGGCGATTGCCGATAATCAATCTGACGCTGATGTCGGTGGCTAATCAAGCTAATAACTCCGGCAGTCTTTTCTGAAACAACTCTATACAAATAAAAATCCCTCCATATGCTGATCTTTGATTTTTGTAAACTTAATGTCAATACCCCTTGACTTTTGTGAGACACTGTGGAAATTCAACTGATGATCACATCAGAAAAGTAGGCTTTTTTAAGTATTGTTAACAAGCGATTAATACTTCTCTAGGCAGCCTATAATTCATAAAACCGCCGCTAAATGAGCAACGAAAGCAGCACAAAATAAATGCTGTGACTCGTATAATCAAATAGCGAAAGTAATTCACAGTACCCAGCGACACTGGGGAACTGGCTTCTTTCAAGAAGCGAAACGCTTGGGGAGATACACCAACTGTGTCTGATTCTGCAAAGAGTTAAGTGCAATCTGTGTCGGTGAACCGAGAATCCCCGTAGCAAAAGCCCGGGGAGTGTCACGAACATTATCAGTTCTCGTTCCTTGTCTTATCGAGAGGAGAGTCTTCATGACCATTAGTCCTCCAGAGCGAGAGGTAAAAGTTAGAGTAGTAGTCGATAAAGATCCCGTTCCAACTTCTTTCGAGAAGTGGTCAAAACCAGGTCATTTCGATCGCACTCTAGCTAAGGGGCCAAAAACCACCACTTGGATTTGGAACCTCCACGCTAACGCTCACGACTTCGACAGTCATACAAGTGATTTAGAAGACGTTTCGCGCAAAATCTTCAGCGCTCACTTCGGCCATTTGGCAGTAATTTTCGTTTGGTTAAGCGGCGCATATTTCCACGGCGCTAAATTTTCCAACTACGAAGCTTGGCTAACAGACCCTACGGCTATTAAACCTAGCGCTCAAGTGGTCTGGCCTATTTTTGGTCAAGAAATTTTAAATGCAGATGTGGGCGGCGGCTTCCACGGAATTCAGATCACTTCTGGTCTGTTCCAACTGTGGCGCGCTAACGGCATCACTAACTCATACCAGCTATATTGCACTGCGATCGGCGCATTGGTAATGGCAGCTTTGATGCTGTTTGCCGGTTGGTTCCACTATCACGTCCGCGCTCCGAAACTGGAATGGTTTCAGAACGTTGAATCGATGATGAACCACCACTTGGCAGGTTTGCTAGGCTGCGGCTGCTTGGGTTTTGCAGGACAACAAATTCACGTTGCTCTGCCGATTAATGCTTGCATGGACGCGATCGATGCAGGTTCACCGTTGACAGTAGGTGGCAAACTGATTAAAACAGTTGCCGATATCCCACTGCCACATGAGTGGCTTTTCAACGCGGGCTTGATGGCAGACATCTACCCAAGCTTTGCTCAAGGTTTAACGCCCTTCTTCACCCTCAACTGGGGCGCATACAGCGACTTCCTGACCTTCAAAGGTGGTCTGAACCCCACCACAGGCGGTTTGTGGTTGAGCGATACAGCACACCATCACTTAGCGTTGGCAGTGTTGTTCATCATCGCTGGTCATATGTACCGGACGAACTGGGGCATTGGCCACAGTATGAAGGAAATCCTAGAGAACCACAAAGGCCCCTTCACTGGTGAAGGTCACAAAGGTCTCTACGAAGTTCTGACTAATTCTTGGCACGCTCAATTGTCCATTAACTTGGCAATCCTGGGATCGATCAGCATCATCGTGTCTCACCATATGTACGCGATGCCTCCGTATCCGTACATCGCGACCGACTACCCAACTCAGCTATCCCTGTTCACCCACCACATGTGGATTGGCGGATTCCTGATTATTGGAGCAGCCGCTCACGCAGCAATCTTTATGGTTCGGGATTACGATCCGGCTGGAAATGTCAACAACCTGTTGGATCGGATGATCCGGCATCGGGATGCGATCATTTCCCATCTGAACTGGGTTTGTATATTCTTGGGCTTCCACAGCTTCGGTTTGTACGTTCACAACGACACGATGCGGGCTTTCGGTCGTCCTCAAGATTTGTTCTCAGATACCGGGATTCAATTGCGTCCGATATTTGCCCAATGGGTACAAAATATTCACGCCTTGGCTCCAGGTAACACAGCTCCCAACGCTATGGAAATCGTCAGTCACGCTTTTGGCGGCGGTGCTGTAGTAGTTGGTGGCAAAGTAGCGATGATGCCGATCGAGTTGGGTACGGCGGATTTCATGATCCACCACATCCACGCTTTCACAATTCACGTTACAGTCCTGATCCTCTTGAAGGGCGTGTTGTTCGCACGCAGTTCTCGCTTGGTTCCTGACAAAGCTAGCTTGGGTTTCCGGTTCCCTTGCGACGGCCCAGGCCGTGGCGGCACCTGCCAAGTTTCTGGTTGGGATCATGTCTTCTTGGGCTTGTTCTGGATGTATAACTGCATCTCGATCGTGATTTTCCACTTTAGCTGG
Source organism: Tychonema bourrellyi FEM_GT703 (assembly GCF_002412335.2). Lineage (GTDB taxonomy): Bacteria > Cyanobacteriota > Cyanobacteriia > Cyanobacteriales > Microcoleaceae > Microcoleus > Microcoleus bourrellyi. The sequence goes on along the minus strand of NZ_NXIB02000140.1, from coordinate 8,516 downwards.
AAAATGCAGTCGGATGTGTGGGGAACCGTCGATGCAGACGGGACAATTTCTCACATCACCGGTGGTAATTTCGCCCAAAGTGCGATCACTATCAACGGTTGGTTGCGGGACTTCCTGTGGGCGCAAGCTTCTCAGGTAATTCAGTCCTATGGTTCGGCACTGTCGGCCTATGGTCTGATGTTCCTAGCTGGACACTTCGTCTTTGCATTCAGCTTGATGTTCCTGTTCAGCGGTCGTGGTTACTGGCAAGAATTGATTGAGTCCATTGTTTGGGCTCATAATAAACTCAAGGTAGCTCCTTCGATTCAACCTCGCGCTCTGAGCATTATTCAGGGTCGGGCTGTGGGTGTAGCTCACTACCTCCTGGGAGGAATTGTCACAACGTGGGCATTCTTCTTAGCGCGAATCATCTCGGTAGGTTAAACTACCTCCAGGTTTTGGATTCTGGATTTGGGATTTCTCTCAAACCCGGAACCCAAACCTCCGAACCGAACCCCTTCAACGTTCAGGATTCAGGATTTATCAAGGCTTATGGCAACCAAATTTCCAAAATTTAGCCAAGACCTTGCCCAAGACCCGACTACACGGCGGATCTGGTACGGGATTGCCACAGCACACGACTTTGAAAGCCACGATGGCATGACCGAAGAAAATCTTTACCAAAAGATTTTTGCTTCTCACTTCGGCCACCTAGCAATCATTTTCTTGTGGACTTCGGGCAGCCTGTTCCATGTGGCATGGCAAGGTAACTTTGAACAGTGGATTAAAGACCCTCTAAACGTCCGCCCGATCGCCCACGCGATTTGGGACCCGCAATTCGGCGCTCCAGCAGTTGAGGCTTTCACTCAAGCTGGCGCTTCCAATCCGGTGGACATCTCCTACTCTGGTGTTTACCATTGGTGGTTTACTCAAGGAATTCGGACGAATGCTGACTTGTATCAAGGAGCTATCTTCTTGCTATTTCTGGCTTCTGTCTTCCTGTTTGCTGGTTGGTTACACCTCCAGCCTAAGTACCGCCCCAGCTTGTCTTGGTTTAAGAATGCTGAATCTCGCCTCAACCACCACTTGGCTGGTTTGTTCGGTGTCAGCTCTTTGGCTTGGACTGGTCACATGGTTCACGTTGCTATCCCCGAATCTCGCGGACAGCACGTAGGTTGGGACAACTTCTTGTCTACCCCTCCTCACCCGGCTGGTTTGGCTCCTTTCTTCACTGGTAATTGGGGCGTATACGCTGAGAACCCAGATGCTGCTAGCCACGTGTTCGGTACTGCCGAAGGCGCTGGAACTGCAATTCTGACTTTCTTGGGCGGCTTCCACCCTCAAACAGAATCTCTGTGGTTGACAGATATTGCTCATCACCATTTGGCGATCGCAGTTTTGTTTATCATTGCTGGTCATATGTACCGGACAAACTTCGGTATTGGTCACAACATTAAAGAAATGTTGGATTCTAAGGCCGGTTTGGTAGGCGGCAAGAGTGAAGGTCAGTTCAACCTGCCTCACCACGGACTGTACGAAACCTACAACAACTCGCTGCACTTCCAATTGGGAATTCACCTCGCTGCTTTGGGCGTGATTACCTCGCTGGTTGCACAGCATATGTACGCGATGCCTCCTTACGCTTTCATAGCGCAGGATCATACGACAATGGCTGCGTTGTATACGCACCACCAATACATTGCTGGTTTCATCATGGTCGGCGCTTTCGCCCACGGAGCTATCTTCTTGGTGCGGGACTACGATCCTGAAGCTAACAAGGGTAACGTGCTCGATCGCGTGTTACAGCACAAAGAAGCGATTATCTCTCACTTGAGCTGGGTTTCGCTGTTCTTGGGCTTCCACACTCTCGGTTTGTACGTTCACAACGACGTCGTTGTTGCTTTCGGAACTCCTGAAAAGCAAATCTTGATTGAACCAGTGTTCGCACAGTTCATCCAAGCTGCTCACGGGAAGGCTCTGTACGGCATGGACGTGTTTCTTTCCAATCCTGACAGCATTGCTGCAACCGCTTGGCCAAACTACGGCAACGTATGGCTCCCAGGCTGGTTGGAAGGAATCAACAGCAGTACAAATTCTCTGTTCTTGGCGATCGGACCTGGCGATTTCTTGGTTCACCACGCGATCGCACTCGGCTTGCACACCACCACCTTGATTTTGGTCAAGGGCGCTCTGGATGCACGCGGTTCTAAGCTGATGCCAGACAAAAAAGACTTCGGTTATGCTTTCCCTTGCGACGGCCCCGGCCGTGGCGGTACTTGCGACGTCTCTGCTTGGGATGCGATGTACCTGTCTGTCTTCTGGATGTTGAACACCCTAGCTTGGGTAACGTTCTACTGGCACTGGAAGCACTTAGGCATCTGGGAAGGAAATGTGGCTCAGTTCAATGAGTCTTCAACCTACCTGATGGGCTGGTTCCGCGATTACCTCTGGCTGTATTCTTCTCAGTTGATCAACGGTTACAACCCGTATGGTACTAACAACTTGTCTGTTTGGGCTTGGATGTTCTTATTCGGACACCTGGTTTGGGCAACTGGTTTCATGTTCCTGATCTCTTGGAGAGGTTACTGGCAAGAGTTGATCGAGACTTTGGTTTGGGCTCACGAGCGCACTCCTCTGGCGAACTTGGTTCGCTGGAAGGACAAGCCAGTTGCTCTTTCTATCGTCCAAGGTCGTTTGGTTGGGTTAGTTCACTTTACTGTGGGCAACATCCTCACTTTCGGCGCCTTTGTAATTGCTTCGACAGCCGGGAAATTCGGGTAATTCTGAACTCTGGTTTCTAGGTAATTAACTGAAATCCCCTGCCTTCTGGCGGGGGATTTTTTGATAGGCTAGTTAATTGTTGGGAAGAATATTTTTTATGGCAAAGTTAGCGCCGGAAACAATTGCTACTATCTTGAATTTGCAGGCGAGGCTTTTGGCAGGAATTGATCAAGCTTCATCGGCAGAATTTGCAATATTTCAGCAATATGGGGAGATAGAAGCGACTGCTACGGTATTAGAGCAGCTTCAAAATGCTAGTGAAAGGTTAAGAAATCCTTACTCCCGCTTTTACACATTGCTGCTGCGGATTTCTGAATCACAGCCTACAGCTTCTTCTGCTATGCTAAATTTACTAGCTCAAACGATTGAGCAAGCAGAAGCTGACGCTTCGGCGATCGAGGCCACTATCCGGGAAGCGAAAAGAGATTTTAACCTGCCATGAGTGAAACACCCAAACTCCCCGATCCAGAAGTAATCCAAAAGACTGTGAGAAATCTGCGAGGTGCCTGTCTGCGGCTTGACGCTCTGACTCTCAGTTTAGATGAACTAATTGCGATGGTAGAAGCTGATATTCGCAATAGTCCGATTAATGTTCATCGGCGGGAGAATGCGAAGCGGCTGGCTGAGTATGTCAAGCGGGAATAAGAATAGTCTGATGCAGAAACGAAAGAAACAACAAAAGAAACGTAGTTTACTCGAAACAGTTGTTGGTATTGGGATTCTGGCTGTCATTGTGCTTTTTACAATGGAGTTTAGTCCTAGTCGTTCTCCTTCTACAATTACATCGATCACAAAACCAGGATGTACTATCAAAGGCAACATCTCGATCAATACAGGCAATAAATTTTATCACCTTCTAGGCATGGAAGATTACGAATCAACAGTTATCAATCCAGCTAGCGGAGAGAGATGGTTTTGCACAGAGTCAGAGGCTAAAGCCAATGGTTGGCGTAAAGCACCGAGGTAGCCCCAGCATCTCAACAACCACAACGAGCAAAAACAAATTCTTGAACCATAAAAAGTTAAGAAAACTGTAGCGATGCTTGGGGACAGCAATCGAATGCTGGAAGCTTGGACTCAAACACTAGATGAACTAATTGCGATCGTAGAAGCTGATATTCGCAACAGTCCGATTAATGTTTAAAAATTCAAAAATATTAAGTGCTCTAAGCCACAGCAAATTCTGTGTACTTTCTCATTTCTGGGGAACGGAACCCCAGAACAATCCTATCTTTGGGAATTCCAGCATTGAGAAATTCGTTGGCGATTCCATCTTCTGTACCATCTCGATGAATCCAAATTTTACTATCGATAATTTCTACATGAATTAAGCAACCGTGAACTTGTCGCACTTCCTCCCAACCGAGAATCATCAGTAGATACCGATCGTTGTTGGTATCAAATATCGTATGTCGCTGAATATCTCCGTAAGCGTATGGTATTTGAGCGTATTCAGTGATAATGGAGCAGATAATCTCACGGTATTCTTCTAAGCTATCCATCGCAGAATTACCTCCTTTTGTGGTTGAAAAACAATAAGTTTAACGCGATTGTTTCTGAGTAACAGTTGTCCAATTGGTTCTTCAAACAATCCTTCGTATATTTCATCATGAACGGCAACATAAAGTTCTCGATCAGGTTGGATTTCTGCTAAAACATCATGGTACACAATGTACTGACCAATTGCTTTTTCCAGTTCGTTCATTTCGGATGCACCTACAAAGCTTTTGATTTCCACGGCAATTTTACGTTGAGCTTTGTCAGCAGCGATGAGTTTTTGAACCCCTAAATCTACATACATATCTTTAGTACCCCATTTGAGGCTGAGGGGATCATGAGTGATTGTCCAGTTATCTTTAACTAGAGCATTTTTTACACAGTTGTGATAGATGTCTTTAGCGGGCATAATTATAATATTTGAGCCAAGCGTCGTTACTGAATGTCCTGGTGAAAGCTGTTCGATATTTTAATTTCCTGCAAAAATCGCCTCTGCTTAAATCGTAGCAAATTCGATCGCACATTTTTGTAATACCTGTAGGGAAGTGGCATTGCCGTGTCCGTATCGTATTTCATTAGTGCGATTAAGTGACTGTAAGGTCGATCAGTCTTTTCACTTCACCAAAAGGGCGATCGTTTCCTCTGCTATGCGTTACACTTCAGTTATCGATGATCGGGTGTTCGGATGGTAGAAGCTGATATTCGCAAGAGTCCGATTAATGTTCATCGGCGGGAGAATGCGAAGCGGTTGGCTGAGTCTGTCAAGCACGAATAAAAGTGCGATCGAGCTTTTCCAAAAACCTTTATGTTAAAGCTGTTTGCGATAATTGACACCGTAGGCAAAAATGAAAGTGCGATCGCGGTACAATGTGAAGTCAATCAATCAGCAAATGCTGACTTATTTAAGAAATATTAAGAGATATGCCGTAAGTTGATTTTATGGTAAACTTGTTAGTTAATGTGGCGATCGCTCGCTCTCCACCATCGCACCGAGCGAGACACAAAGTTTAGTTTGACTTGAGACAAGGCTTCCGGCTTCTTAAGCCTATTTATCCGTAAATAGCCTAGTGCTGACGATTCAATTTACACCACACTTAGAGGTTTTGCAATGAAATTCAGTAAATCTTTGGGGATTTTGTTGACATTAGTTTGTATCACAGTCATAGTTGTGACTACTTTCAGATTAAGCCCTAGTTTCGCTCGTTCTACGCCGGCGATGCCAGCACAAGTATCAGCAGAGAAAGTAACTACAGACCTGATGGCACAAGTTCCCGCAGGAAATTCTCTCTACACTAGGCTGGGAGGGTACAACGCGATCGCCACCGTCATTGATGATGCAGCGAATTTCATATTTAATGACCCACTAATTGGTAAATACTTTATTGGCTTGAGCACAAACTCAAAACAGAGGCTGCGTCAGTTGTTAGTAGATCAATTCTGCCAAGCGGCGGGGGGGCCTTGTGTTTATACAGGGCGGACTATGAAGCTTTCCCATAGTGGAATGGGTGGAGGTCTGACGAACAGTGAATTTAATGCTTTTGCTAATGGTGTATCCCAAGCTATCGATAAAAACAGGGTCAATCAATCAGAGAAAGTCGAAGTCCTGGCATTTGTTAATAGTCTGAGAAGCAAGATTGTCGAAAAGTAGTAGTAATATGAAACACTCCAATCTCCTGCTCCTCTCGGTGGCATTTCTGCTGCTGTCAGGAATGGTAACAACCCCCGCAGCCCGCGCAAAACCGTCAGATATAGCCAGCGAGACGAAAGTTCCAGTATCCCCAATGCCGAGGGAGTCTTCCGATCGCTTTTCCATGCCTGCTACTTTTGCTCAACCCAATGCTCAATCCAACGATCGACCGTTGTGTTTTTATCAGCGATCGGATAGCACGATCGTTGATTTGAGCAAACTATGTGGGGCTAAGAGCACCGAAACGGGTACAAATACTAGATGGGAGAACGCTCCTGCTGAGGAGAAGAACACCCCAATTTATTGGTAGAAAAATCAGAATTTGGCTCACTAGACGAGTTCCAAAAGCGATCGCACACGGTCTAGATAACTAAAGGGCGGCAAAATCAACCTTTCAAGAAGTTCTCTGCTTAACAGTCACAGTCAGTTGAAAACCCAGTGCATCCAATAAAGCACTTAAACAGTAAATTTCCGCTCCTTTTTTGTTCGACAATAATTCGTTCAATTTTGCCAAAAGTGCTGTAACATCTTCTGAGAGTTCATTCATCCTGTGACGAGCCTCAACAACATCATTTAATGCCAGCTTGAGCACCTCTGAATTCTCCTCCTCCAAGCAAGCCTCAATATAAGGAGCCGCCTCTAAGGGATCTTTCAGAGATTCAATTAATTCTGCTTGATGACTGATACTTCTAGACATCATCTCTACTTTCATTATGCCTGATACAAAATAGTTTGGGGCTTTTAAAATACTTCATCCTCGATTCCCAGCCACCATTCCCCCAGATTCATTAAATCTTGGTGAATGTCCGTAAGTTGTGTAAGATATTCTTCAGCAGAAATGTCCGATCGCCTTTCTTGCAATTTTTTGAGTCGCAATTGTACCAACAGCCAAGGTTTGGAAATCCCGTCGGTTGCTTCGATATATTGCGCTACATCTTTGCTGTTCATAGTTATTGGGAAATGGGGCATGGGGCATCGGGCATGGGGCATCGGGCATGGGGCATCGGGCATGGGTAATTGTTAATAATTAGTGCTTAGTGCTTAGTGCTTACTTGTTAGAAGTTGTTTAAATAACAAGTAACAAATTACCAATTCCCAATTCTCAATTCCCAATGCCCAATTCCCAATGCCCAATTCCCAATGCCCAATTCCCAATGACTACCTGTAATCCGAAGTCTGAATACTATTCAACTTCGCAGCATATTTCATGCCGTATTCCGGGCGACAGAACCGATCGAGCTGAGACTCAAAAAACGCCCGATTAGCCTTCAAATGCTTCGGATTCGGGTCATCCAAAGGATATAACAGCGCAGTCCGCAACGCTTGAAACACTGCTGAAGTAACGCAATACATCGATCGCTGAAAAGTCACCCCAATTTGATTCAGGATATCATCTTCCCCGCGACAGCGCCCTTTGTAGAAATCCAGCAAATAAGGCGGCAAGAAGTGCAGCATATCTTGTGCTAGCAAAGTCGGTGGAATTCCCGCCGTACCTACGGGGAATTTGTCTGCATACAAAACTCCGTAGTGGAAGTCTTTTTGGTCATCAGGAACTTCCCTAGCTTGCGCGTTGTAAGACTTTGTGCCTCGGAACGGCGAAGTGCGGTAAAATACAGATTCCACGTAAGGTAATGCTGCTTCATACAGCCATGTGAAACCTTTAGATTTAGGGATGATTTCGTAGGTTTCGCCGTCGATTTGGACGTGGTGGTAAATGGGCCTTCCGGCGATCGCAAATATGCCATTTACCAGGAAATCCATCGCTTGCGGGACTGTGGTAACTTTCCCTTCATCGTACAAGTCCGAAACTTCAAAAAACACTGGTGCCATTACTTCCCAGAATAAACCGAGATTGCTGTAATAAGACATTTGGCGACACTGTTCTAAAAACATTTCGGGAAATGCTTTGTGCAGTCCTAGCATGAACGGGTCTTTTTTGAAGTAAGCTTTAATGGCGCGATCGGCATTAGCTTTATATTCGTCACTGTCCAAATAAGGATCGAATTGATTCGTCGGCACGTACAAGCCCCGGTGCCAAAGCATTGACCTCATGCACTCCTCGGCAAATTCCATGTTAATGCGATCGTGCCACAAATGGTGAAATAATCGCGGTAGTTTACCAGTTTCTCCCTTTTCCATGAACTCCAAAAGTTCAGGGTGAGCGCTTCCAGTCCCGCGCCAAATTCTCAAATCAGCACCGTCGCTTGAATAGTGATTTTGCAAGTCTAAATACTCCTGGGGCAAGAAGTATTTAAAGAAGGGAAGCGGTTGTAAAAATACCCGTTCGGCGATGTAAAGCAAATCCCGCCAATAGAAATCCATCGGCACCGCGTAGGCTTTCCAGATAGCGATGATTTGCATCAGATTTTCTGGCGTATCTGGAATCATCGCGCCGCCTGCTTCCAGCCTGTGAATTACTTCTGCAAATTCGTGCTTGGAAGGAGGTAGTTTAGTTGCTGGTTTATTAGGCGTTTGTACCATTGTTTATTCCTTGGTTTGAATGAATTTTAATGTTTATCTCCTAAGAAACTCGCAGGGGAGAGGGGGAGAAGAGGAGAGGGGGAGAAGGGGA
>NZ_NXIB02000013.1 GCF_002412335.2 Tychonema bourrellyi FEM_GT703 | reverse complement strand
TTCAAATGCCAAACTCAAGCTTTGCTTTATCAGACTGATGCTCAAACGACTAGCGGTCGCCTAAAAGATCTCAAATGGGTTCTATAAGTGGTGTCTGCATTCCCTGGACTTGACTGAGGGATGTTTGGGTATGGCATTGGCCCGATCGCCCTTAACGATTCCTCTGATCCAAAATCCAGACGTCGGCATGACAGGGTGCTGCAACTCGTCGTACTATATACGCCCGCAACCACTCTCTCTACTCATCGCAACCCCGAAGCACCGATCGCCCGATCGCCCGCAATCGGCTGTTGAGGATCGATCACGGGTTTGTCTCCTCAACATCTACATCTAAAAAGTGCAGGTGACTACCTTCTGAGGTATTGACAGCAATCACCAAACCTTTACTTCCCCAAGGGACGATCGCCTGGGGTGCAGCAGGCCCACTAAAACTCCCTACTTGAATTCCTTGAGTGTTTAACACAACCATTTGCCCCCCAATATCTGCCAACACCCATCCCCAATTAGCAACACAAGCAGACACGGGGAAACTTTCCAGGGGAATTCGTGCTACTTTGAGCGGCCACAATTTCATCAACAACACAGCCGCTTTACCGCCTTGGGGAATTCCCAATAAAGTATAGGGTTCGGGGGTCAGTAGCACCTGGCCGACGATCGCCGATAACCGCACAGCACCAACTGCTGTGCCACGACGGGTGTAAACTCTGAAAGTAGTTTGGGGATTTTTTTGTTCGTTGTCTGGCCAGATTGCCAAGACGTGTCGCCGATCCAAAAACATTAATTCTGGCAAATAGTGTTCTGGTAAGGGTACAGTAGCGATCGGCTTGAGGGCTTGTTCCCGATCGCCCGTAGTGTTGTTTGCGACCAAAGAATAAAAGCGCAGTTCACCTGGAACAGCGACAGTCAACCACCGCCCGTCAGAGTCAACAGCAGCCTTACAAGCATCTACTCCTTGGCTGAGACCTAGATCCAGCAAGCACTGAGGCTCCCAAGATTTATCGTTGAGCCAGTAAAGTTTTTGCGAAGAAAGGACACAGCAGCCGTGAGATGTTGGCAAAATCCCCCGCACTGTTTCTGGTATTGATACAGAAACTTGGGTTTCTCCCGTAAGTAGCTGATTTCCAGGCCCAGACCACACCTTTACCTCTGTACTCGCAGCAGCGTAGAGATAGGTTTCATTAGCAACTAAGACTGTCAGTGGTGCAGGAAGTATCAGTGGCTTGGGCTGGGAGAGAGAGCAACTTACAGCCTGATGTAGATTAATCACCGGAGCGGATGTTTTTTTGTCTTCCACTTCCAGTCCAGAATCAGTTTCTTGAGACTTCAGACTTTCGGAGTCTCTCTCTGCTTGGTTTTCCCAAGGAATAATCCAGTCGCCTAATTGTCTGACAGTGGGGTCGTACATTACCAGCCGCAGAGCTTGAGCCATTTGCGAAGCGCTAGCAAAGCGACGGGCTGGCAGTTTTTCTAAAGATTTTTTGACTATTGCTTGCAAAGGCTCAGGAATGGCGTCAGGAAGTTGCAAACGTTGATTCAGGTGCGCCCATCTCAAGTCTCCTGGTGTTCCACCAAAAGGCCGATAGCCCATTAGCAACTCAAACAACAGAATTCCCACTGCATATATATCTGACATGGGAGAGTAAAGACCGTAAAACCGCTCTGGAGCCATGTAAGCGGGGGAGCCTACGGTAGCATCAGGAGAAATTTCTTGGTGGAGACGGGTAGTACCGATTTCTGGAAGTCGGCGGGCGATGCCGAAGTCTGACAGCCGGGGCGACCAACCTTTGGAGCCTAAAGTCAGGAGGATATTTTCTGGTTTGATGTCGCAGTGAACTACACCTCGGCGGTGGGCGTAGTCTAAGCCTGCTAGCACTCCCATGATTAGCTGCAAACCTTCGAGTAGTCTTAAGGGGCGGTCTTGTTTGAGCAGGTTGCGGAGGGTTCCTCCCTCGCAGTAGTCCATAACTAAGTATCTGCCTGTGGCTGTGTGTTCTAGGGCTCGGCAGGTGACAATGTTGGGGTGCTGTAAGGTAATCAGGAACCACAGCTCTCGCAAGAATTCGCTAGTTGGGGCTTTTTGATGGCTGAGTTCTTTGAGAGCTACCAGTTGGCTGGTGAGGCGGGAGTCGTTGGCGGGAGTTTCTCGAACGGTGGCACAATAGACTCGACCAAATTGTCCTTGTCCGACTAGCCCTAAAATGCGGTATTTAGAATTTTGCATTGGTTTAATTATATAAAAAGCTTGAGCTAGTATTAAAATATGTAAAGAATTCTGACCCAATTCAAATTTTGAATCGATCGCCAGGTACTGCCTATGTTATCTCAGGTTCACTCTCAGCCGACTAAAAGCGATCGCACAGTCGCACCTACTAAAATCCTGGAGTCTCGCATTCAGTATAAATCTTGCCGGATTCGAGTGCCGGATTTGACACAGCCTGTGGCTGCTATTTTAGTCGATCGCGAGTATTACAGTTTTTTTAAGGCTCTCAAAGAACCGGAGAAAGTTTTAGCGACGGTTGCTAAGCTAGGGAATAGGGGCGACTCAACAGCGATTACCAAAACAGCGAGCGGTTATGCAATCTGGGTTATGGAACCAGAAGCCGATGCTGTCTCGCCATCTTAAACGTTCTAAATACTCAACTTTACAGGATGAAAAATCAATATGGTTAAAATTATTAGACTAGATCCAATTGCCGAAGAGATGGCAGTCGAAACGCGCTCGAATATCCTGTCTGCCTTACTTTCCAAAGACTTAGACGTTCTTAAGGAATGCGGAGGGCGGGGGATGTGTGCTACCTGCCACGTCTACATTAAAGAAGGCATGGAAGGCTTGTCTGGCATGAACCGTCGGGAGAGGAGGACGCTGGAGGTCATTACTACAGCGGCATCCAATTCGCGGCTGGCTTGTCAGGCGGAAATTATGGGCGAAGGCGTGGTTGTGCAGATACCTGCGGGGATGTACATCAATGCTATCGAAAATGTGGAAGCTCTGATCGGTCGCCGAGCTCAGCAAGATTTGCTACATCCAATTACGGGTCAAGTAGTTGTAGAATCGGGAAAGTTGATCACTCGCTCGATCGTCACTCAGCTCAATGAAACACGGTTCCAAGTAGGACAGTATTTAGTTCGCACTAAAGAAGCTTAAAACTGATATGTTGGTATTTTAATACCAGAAAAAAATCCTATGTTGAGTCAACTTGCGCGTTTGAGTATGGAAGCAGACGGACGCTATGCCTCCGCAGCCGAACTCCAATTTTTGAAAGACTACTTTCAGTCTTTGAACCACAGGATGAGTGCTTATAAAAAAATTCAAGCCTCTGAAAAAGAAATTCTGCGCCAAGTGGAAACGCAAATGCAGTCTATAGACCCAAATATATTTCGGCGGGGGTCTCAAGATGTGACTGCCAAGTGTCGCGGAGATTTTGCACAGGTATTGAGGCACTCGGCTGCTGCACTGTTAATAAATGATACTGAACGGTTGCGCGATCGGCTTTTACTCTGGTTACAAACTATTTTGGGCGCGGTTCAAGTTAAACAGACTTCACCCGTGACTTACGATGTCATGAAAAAGGTGATCAAACAACATCTAACTGCTGAAGAAGCCAGCCTATTTTTGCCGATTCTGGAGATTGACCGCACTATATTAGGCAAATAATCAATACAAAACAGCTACTGAATCTAGTGGTAAGTTGTACCATTGGGGAGAATTGTTGCCATCAGTTTTACTCCTCTCAAATCAGCCTCGGCGAGAATGGCTCCTCGGAGGTTGGCTCCTGTCAAATCAGCTTTTCGCAAGTCTGCCTTACTCAAATTAGCTTTGGTTAAGTCAACTTGATGGAGGCAAGCATCAGAAAGGTTGGCATTGATCAAGTAGGTATTACTAAAGTTAGCTTGAGTGAGGTTAGCTCCACTCAGGTTAGCTTCCATGAGATAAGCACCGCTGAAGTTAGCTTCGTTTAATAATGCTTCTGCCAAATTGATTCCGGTTAAAAGTTTCCGGCTCAAGTCTACGCCGCTGAGGTCGGCTCCACTGAAGTTGACACCGCTTAAGTGACTGCCATTCAAAGTGATCTTTCTGAGGTAAGTCTTACTCAAATCGGCCTTGGTCAAATTCGCTCTGTTCAAGCAAGCTTCCGTGAGGTCTGATTCGCCCAAACACGCATGATTTAAATAGGCTTCGGTGAGGTTGGCTCGCCGGAGATTAGCTTTTAATAGGTGAGCTTTGGTTAAATTAGCGCGGGTCAAATTTGCTCCAGCTAGGTTTGCTTTGGACAATTCTGCTCCGGTGAGGTCTGCTTCACTCAAGTCTGCGTCTTTGAGACTGGCTAGAGTCAAGTTTGCATATTTAAGGTTTGCCTGGTTGAGGTTGGCTTTAATCAGATAGGCTTTATGGAGATTGGCATGACTGAGAACGGCTTTGCTGAGGTTAGCAGCGCTCATGTCTGTACCTGTGAGATTGGCGTTGGCGAGAATTGCTCCGCTCATGTTAGCCCAATTGAGGTGAGATCCTGACAGATTGGCTTCGGTGAGGTTGGCTCCGGTGAGATTGGCTCCGCTCAGACTTGCACTGGTCAGGTTAGCTCCTGTAAGATTTGCTTCACTGAGGTTGGCTTTGCTGAGGTTGGCTCGACCGAGATGCGCTTTAGTGAGGTCGGCTCCGCTGAGGTTGGCACCGATTAAATAGGGTCGAATCTGGTGTTCGTTCAGGTTGGACAAAATTAGAGTCGGAGCATCGCTGGATCTGTATAAGTCGATCGTACTTAGGACTATGCCGCGCAGGTTGGCTTGTCTAAAATCTCTTTCGCCTGCTGCATATCGATTTAGGAGTTCATTTGCATCCATCTAGACTGCGGGGTACTCCCGCTTTTGGTGGTACTGGACATAGCTTAAAAATTATTTATTTAAACTGTTTAATTTTTCATGATTAAACTGGCATATCCGCCGATAAGTAGGTCAATCTAAATTAAGTGTAAAATGCTTTTATGTTAAATACCCTACTTCTTTAAAAAGTTTGGTATCTGGGTTTTCTGTTAAGGATCGCAGATTAAATAACCTGTGTAGGTTGGGCCCCTGGGACGAAACCAAACGCGCTGGGAATGTTGGGTTTCATCCCGGTTCCTGAGCCCTTCGGCTACGCGGTTCCTGAGCGGAGTCGAAGGGCAGCATGAACGCAGTCGTTGGGCAGGAACCGGGACGAAACCCAACGCCCTGGGAATGTTGGGTTTCATGCTTCAACCCAACCTACGGAAGTCAATGTTATTTAATTCTCAATCCTAAGTCAGTTTTTTTGACAAAGCTGACTCATAATGGTTTGGTGATCTTGTCCTTCTTCGACCATAGAATCTGCGGGTTGGAGGCGATCGCGCAAACCTAAAATAAAACGGTTGCAGTCAGAGCCCAAGGATTCGCAGGAAGTTTGCAGACAGTGGAGTTCTCGACCTGTAAGTTGAGTAAAAAAGGAACTTAAGATACCTGCTTCTAGAAAACACGCTGGTAGGTTCGACTTAGGGGCTGTTTTCGCAAAGAGAGAGTTACCAATTTTTACTACTAGAAATCCCTGAGCGGAATAGTTGGGGTCTAGTTCAAATGTTCCCCACCCGTGAGTTTTCCAACACTGTTGTAGGCACTGAATAAATTCTACCATTTCCATTTCGGAAACTGGCTGACCGTAGTATTCGCTGACTTCTTCGCAAAAACGCACGTAGAAGTTTTTGCCCCACCAGCGGCCGCAGTTGAATAGCACTAGGTGGGAAGCTTGACCGGTTTCTTGTTCTAAGCCGATGTAAATGGCTTTAATCAGTGTTTCTGGAAGTGCTAGGAGCCGATCGCCCCGGCGATTTTCGAGCAAGCCTAGTTCCAAGTCTCCTCTGACGTAAGCATCGCTGGCAAAGTAGTTTCCTGGAATTCGGGGCTGTTTGAGTAAGTCGGCAATATTAATCATCGGTTATTGGGAATTGGGAATTGGGCATGGGGCATTGGTCATTGGGCATGGGGCATGGGGCATTGGGCATTGGGCATTGGGCATTGGGCATTGGGCATTGGGCATTGGGCATTGGAAGCAACCAATAACTAATGACTAATGACTAATAACTAATAACTAATGACTAATGACTAATGACTTTTTGAGAGCAGTTACCTGTTCCCTATTCTTGACTAGCTCCAATAATAATTGATTGTGCTTGGTCTAAAAATGGCTGCAATATAGCCCGCGCTTGCTCGGAAAGCAGTTCTTTAATCCGAGTTTGTAGGAGATTGCAAACAGTTGCTTCGATCTTGTGAGTTTGGTGGGCTTCAACTAGGCCAGAAAGCCAGTCTAGAAGGCGCTGTTCGAGAAAAATTTGATCGTTTAGCAGCATGGCCATAGCGCAGTAACGCAAGACTAACAGCCAATGTTTAAGAGAGCGTTCTAGGATTTCTTGTTTTTCGTCTGGGAAGGTTTCTTGTAGCTTGTTGGCTACTGGCTGGAATATGCTTTCTTCCTTATCTCGTAAAAATTCGTAAATTTTTAAGCGCTGGGAGAGGGTTGCAGCTTGACGCTTAAAGGCTGTGATTTCTTCGGGTTTGAGAAAGCGATTTTCTGCCTGATCTAGAAGTGCTTCAATCTCAGGGTGCATGATTTTAAGTAAGTGGTAGAAGAAGGAAGAAGGAAGAAGACTTGGTTTATACAAGTTTCTTTTTGACAAAGATTAAAACAGGTCAAATAGGTCGTCTATGGTTACTTCTGCGGGTTCATACACAGAAATTACTGGCATGGGTGGTGGTGGGGGCATGGCGCCTACTTCAGGAATTCCTTCCCAAGAAATAGCCCTAAAAAACTCTGAGACTGGCATGGTTAAAGTCAGCAATTGACCAGGGACAAAGCCATTTTGGGTTTCTAATGATTTTCCCAGCCAGTTATAGTTACCAAAAAATTCTTGGACAGACTTTTCTAACCACGAAGTTTGACTTTTCATCGCAATCTTTCACCGTTTTGGATTCGATTTTGAATGTCGCGGGCGTTGGCACCTTCGTTGAGCCAGAATGCTGCGGCATCAATTTTGTCTGGGTTGCCGAGCAGGAACTTGCAATAGGTTTCTCCCATTGAATAACATTGGAGTTCTATGCAGCTCAGAGGTTTTTTGACTAGGGAACCGAAGAAACCGGCGAACAAACCAGCGTAAAGGTGACAAACTGGTTTGCCCACGTCGCCCAGGGTACGAGCAACTGCTGAGTCATAGAGGTTGATGAAGATGCAGCCGTGTTTGCGATCGCTCATGTCTACTTCCCAGCGGCCCCAACCTTGAGCTGTGAACGGCCACCACCAAGTTTCTAGTAGAAACATCAGATTTGACTGGCGAATGTTTTGGCCGAATTCGGCGCTGAACCATTTTTGAAAAAATTCGGCATCTTGGAGTCCCCACTGGCAACCAATAGTATACATGATGACAGATGAAGCAGGGCCTACTTCTTCTTCAAGTCCCTCTACCAAACCGATAATGAAGTCTTCGCTGGTAAAAATGTTGCGCGACTCATTCCAGTCGTTAATGGTCCCAATTGGGCGATCGAAGGTAAAAAAATCCTGGAACCTATAGTGGCCATGAGTTTTAGGATATTTTTTTTTCAGACGGGATTCGCTGTGGATGGAAATTTCTGTTGGGGCGGTAGAGACCATTGGCGCGTTATTCCTTTTTGGTAATGTTGCTTGGGTCAATTTGTCTTGGGAGCCGATCGACTCCCAAGACAAATTGACTGGCTTCTGTGTCCAATTTAACCTGTTTTTTATAAATACACAGGACAAAAAATTTTCAGGCAATAGAAGAAGTTAAAATTATGGGACTCAGAACTTTTCATTGATTGCAACTTCTGCCTGGTGTCAACTGCTATCTGACTTCTGACGAAAGTCGGGTCAAGGTTCGATCCGAGTATGTGTTATCGTTTTGTGCAAGCTGTTTAATATATATCGAGCATAAGGTTACTATGAAACATCACGCTTGTATTGCCATAGGCATAAATCAATATCAGTTACTTCAGCCTTTGAGTTATGCCCAAGAGGATGCAGAGGCAGTGTACACTTTTTTGGTTGAAGAGGCTGGTTTTTCGAGGGATGAATGCCTTCTGATGACGGATAGTTCGCCCTCGCTGTGGGGTAATTCAACCTATCCGAATCGGGAAAATATTCTGAAGTTGACCGAAAATCTGTGCGCGGAACACTTGCAACAGGGAGATTTACTCTGGTGCTTTTTTAGTGGCTATGGTGTCAGCCATGAAGGGAAGGATTATTTGATGCCTGTGGATGGGAATCCGGCTGATATTCAAGGTACGGGGATTCCGGTAGAGTTGCTTTTGAATACTCTGAAAAAGGCTCCTACCGAAACAGTGTTGGTTCTGGTTGATATGAACCGTAGCCAAATCGTGAAAGCGGGCGAAACTATAGGGGTTCAAACTGCGGAGTTGGCTCGGAATCTGGAAATCCCGACGATGCTTTCTTGTCGGCCGAATCAAGTTTCGCGGGAGACTTCGGCTCTGCGCCAAGGGTTTTTTACGACGGCGCTTTTGGAAGGTCTGCGATCGGGACAGTGCATGACTCTCAAGGGTTTAGATCGTTTTTTGACCGATCGCCTACCTGAGTTGTGCGACCACCATTTGCGTCCGAAACAGGAACCTTTGATGGTTGTAAATCCTCCCGGAAAAGCCCATTTGGTGATTTTACCGGATGTTGCTGTTGTCGCAAATGCTGAAGCGGCGGGACGCAACGGTAGTGTGACGGTCGGGGCCGAAAGTAATGGTTTCGATCGCCAGCGAATGGGTGCGGCGACGGCTCAAATGGACTTACCTCCGGCTACTCGTAAATCTCAGGATTTGGGAACCGAAATGCCGAGTCAGATGCCTGTGTCGAATCCTGTTGGGTCTGCTGGCGGGGGTGGCGATCGATCGAACTTGCAAAAACCAGAAGATTTGGGCAATGGGGCTGCGGATAAGTCGTTTTTGCAACAGCTAATTTTGTGGAGTGGTGCTACGGCTGCGATTCTGCTGTTGGGTGTGTTTCTGACTAACAGGTCAATTTTCATGGCTCAGCAGGAAGGTAGCCCGAAATTGACCGCTGAGAATGCTCAGAACCGTCCGCCTAAAAAGTCTGGGGTAAAGCCTGTAACTCCTGGTGCTGGGGTGTCCCAGAACCAACCGCAGGCTGTATCAGTAGGAACTGGAACGAAACCGCAACCTTCTAGCCAGCAGGTTTGGGCTGAGGCGAAAACTTTGCTCAAGGATAGTTCGGCTTCGAGTTTTAATAATGCCGTCAGAAAGGCTCGATCGATCGCGCCTACAGATCCGCTTTATCCGCAAACTCAACAGGATATTGAGCGCTGGAGTTTGACAATTTTGGATATAGCTAACGGGCGGGCTGCTAGGGGCGATTTCCTGGGGGCGATTGGAGCGGCTAAATTGATGCCTGATGCTAATAAGCCGATTTACAATCAGTCTAAGGAGGCGATCGTTCAGTGGCAGGATCTATCCAAGCAGCAGCAGTTGAATGCGAGTCTAATCTCTGCTGCTAAGACGAAAATTAAGCGAGGTGAGGCATCTTCTTATAGTAAGGCGATCGAGCAAGTTAACAAGATTCAACCCGGTGAGCCTCTTCATACAGAAGCTCAGCGTTTGACAGGAGAATGGAGCGAAACTATCCTCAAGATTGCTCAATTGCGTAGCTCTCAAGGGAAGCTTAAAGATGCTGTTGAATCTGCATCATTGGTGCCATCTGGTACCAAGAGTTATCAGCGAGCTCAGAAGGCGATCGCTGAGTGGAAAAGCAAGCTGAAACCTCAGAAAAAAGGTTGATTTAAGTACAATTTTTGAGGTTGGAGTTATATCAAATCCGGTAAGCTGTTTCGCATTTAAACTGTGATTTTTGAGGGCTGGGCTCCTTACTGTATCGAGATCGCCCGATCAATTTAAATGCAAGACAGCTTATCGGCGACTAGGAAGCATCAATATCTACTCGTTGTTGTCTGTCCTTTTTTGCCTGGTTCTTCTTCCTGGCTTTACCAAGTCTGTTGTGAATTATACAGAATTAGCAGTCTCTGGCAATCCTAGTCTATGAGCGATCGCCCTCAACAAATTCCGAAAAAATATATAATTGGATAAAAAAACAGAATTTTTCTGGGTTGTAGTGCCAGCAACAACACCTATATCTTAGGGTATAGTTTAAGTCAATTCATGTTGACGGATCTAAAAAAAACGGGTTAAGGTAGCAGTGTCTGAACGCAAAAGGGGCGATCGCTTTTTCAATCTGGGGGGTAAAACCCAGGAAGTCTAACAGCTAGAGCTTGTTAAACTTTGGCAATTCAAAAAGGTAGCATTAGCACTAAATTCGAGTAAGCTGTTCGGCATTTAAACTCCTGGCTGTCGGTGCGTAGGGGCTAAAAGAGCCATTCGCCCGTACAAGGTTTTCCGTTTCAGCGTAAGGGTTCTAGCTGAAGCACCCTACTAGCCTCGTTACTGGTTTAAATGGAGAACAGCTTATATTTCTCAGTGGCATCAAAAATTGTAACAGTTCTTAACTATAAAAAAAAACTTTCAAAACTGCTAGCATAGTGACACTTTTGTTAGCAAAAACAGATAAAGTAAATAAAGTTGCCTAGCTTTACACACCACAATCCTCAACCTGGGGATGTTGAATCGATTTGATTCATCGACAGTGGTTTGAGAGTTATAATCGGAATCAAAGCATCGCTATTTAACAGAGTTCTCTAGTTACTTTTACTTTCAGCTTATGAACGTGGATTTTATCAAAGCCCAAGTCAGGTTGCTACAGGGTGCTAGTTCATCGGAACGAGAAACCCTTATGAAAAACATCGGTGTCTGTGCTGGCGTTATCAGACCAGGAGAGTACGTGACTCCGCAGCGGAAGCACGCTATCACTATCTGGCTGCAAACAAATGCGGTTCGACTCCGGCTACCCCAACTTCCTCTGGATTTGTCTGGACATAAGTCTTAACAGCTAGATAATCAAGGGATTTTCGCCCAAAACCATAACCTGTGTTAATTGCTTTTAGATTTGAGATGCACGATCGATCTCATGTTGGATAAATTTTCTATTTGCGGATCTGAGGAGAAAATAACCCCTATTCAATAGGTATACATATTTACAGGGGCAGTAATTAAACTGCCCCTACTTTTGGAAAATCAGGGAGATTGGTGGCAAATCAATATAAAACACTGTTCTATTGATGAGAAATGGCATAGATTGAGTAAGATGGAACGAGTTATTTTAATTAACTTGCTTTATAACATAATTTATAGACAAAAATACTGTGCCAAAAAAACAAAAATTTCCTTATTTAGTTGGTTCCCGATGGACGGCATTGCAAAAAACTTGGGGCTGGCGGCACTTTCAAGTAGTCAACCGAAAAAACCAAGGTAAATGGGTATTTGCGGAAATGGTGGCTGCTTGCGACCCGAATGTGCGTTTCTGGCTGAACGCCCAACAGTTCAAAGATCGATCGCTCTGGCAAGCTGGATGGCAGTCTACGCAAGAACTAGAGGATTTGGAATCGGCAGAGCAAAATGTTTGAGAAGATTGGGCATGGGGCATTGGGCATTGGGCATAGCTGGTTCCTTTTCAGATTGGAAATAAGGCTTCCCATTTGTACTCTCATGTGCTTGGATAGGAGGTCTACAGTATTAGCAATTTCAAACTAAAGCTGGGTGGATAGCAAAGGGGTAAAACAATGAAAGAAAAACTATCGGTCTTAGTGTGTTTGCTGATTGGTGTTACATTGGGGGGTGGATTTGCTGAATTGTCGATCGCGAATCCAGGACTTGCAAACAGCAAAACTCAAGCTGCCGATATTTCAGATCCCTCAGCGGACTTATCCAATGTAGTCATTCCTTTACCAAGAAACTGGGTCTAAAGCCCCTTCTTCAGTGGCCGGATTTAATTCGAGTGTAAAGATTATTGAATTAGTCGATTTATACACACAATTGATAGTAAACGTGATAGAATAGTTCCATGATTGTACTAGAGTTCAAATTAAAAGGCAAACCACAGCAGTACCGGGTTATCGACGAAATGATCCGCACAACTCAGTTTGTCCGAAACAAAGCTCTTAGATACTGGATCGACAATCAGGGAGTTAAGTTGCTTGACCTCTACAAACAATGCGCCATCATGGCAAAAGAGTTTGAATGGGCAAGAAAGCTTAATTCAACGGCGCGTCAAGCTTCGGCTGAACGTGCCATTTTTGCTATTCAACGTTTCTTCTCTAATTGTAAGGCTAAGAAACCGGGAAAAAAGGGATATCCGCAATTCAAGAAACACACTCGCTCTGTAGAATACAAGACATCAGGCTGGAAGCTTTCTACCGACAAAAGGTGTCTGACTTTCACTGACGGTTTCGCCGCTGGAACATTTAAGTTACTTGGTAGTCGGGACTTGCACTTCTACTCACCCAAGGAAATCAAACGAGTTAGAGTAATTCGTCGTGCTGACGGTTACTACGCTCAGTTCTGTGTCAACGTGGAGCGAATAGAAGAAGTCATTCCAACTGGTAAAGCTATTGGCATAGATGTGGGACTAAACCTTTTCTATACCGACAGCAACGGTGAAACCATGACGAATCCTCGACATCTCCGTAAAAGGGAAAAAGCCTTGAAGCGGTTGCAGAAACGAGTATCTCGTAAAAAGAAAGGTTCTAGTAACCGCAAAGGCGCGATCAATAGGCTAGGAAGGAAACACCTAAAAGTCAGTAGGCAACGTAAAGACTTCGCCGTTAAGACGGCGTTGTGCGTAGTGAAATCTAGCGATTTTATAGCCTACGAAGACCTTCAAGTGAGAAACATGGTAAAAAACCATAAACTTGCTAAATCAATTAGTGATGCAGCGTGGTCACAGTTTGCTCAATGGTTGCAATACTTTGGGAAAGTGTACGGTAAAACAGTGGTTGCTGTTGCTCCTCAGTACACTTCTCAAGATTGTTCAAGTTGTGGAAATCGCGTTCAGAAGTCGCTATCAGTCAGGACTCATATTTGTAGTTGTGGTACGGTATTAGACCGCGACCACAACGCAGCTTTGAATATTCTGGCTAAGGGATTGAAGCAAGTAGGAATTATTTTAAATACGGTGGGGCACACCGGAATTAACGCTTGGGGACAGACCGACCTCTACTCGTTGGTGGTGACATCGACGGGCAAGTTGACTGATTGATCCAAGAATCCCCGCGCGTTCACGCCGGGGAGTGTCAACAAAAAGTTGATGAAAAGCAGTTTCAATTGCTCATAGGATTCACAACGCAACTGTCAGATCCGATGAAACAAGCTAAGTTTGACCAGCAAATCCGTGAAGGGACTGCGGCAAAAGAGTTCTCTAAAGGTTTAAGCGGTAACAAAGAATTGCAGTTCACTAATCCTGCCACTTTAACTTTGCAAGACAATACTGGTGAGGTTTCGGCTGGGTGGAGAAGTCAAGGAAAGATCCAAAACATACCCATGAATGTGGATTATGCTATATTTCGGCGGGGAAAAATAGGGGCTTTTACGGCGATTATTTATCTCGATGGCGCTAATCCAACTGTAACGATTAGCGATGCTGCGCGCAAACTGGATAGCCGGATGATGGAATTGAAGCCTGATTTAACGAAACCACAATAAGTGTCGCAATGAAATCGTAAAATCTGCCTACGCTGTGAGCCATTATTTGAGATTTGTGCAAAGGAGATTCCCAATTCCCAATTCCCAATTCCCAATTCCCAATTCCCAATTCTCAATTCCCAATTATCAATTCCCAAATGACTCGCTTAGCGACTACAATAGAAGCCATACTTTACCTAAAAGGTCAGCCAGTCTCGATCGCAGAGATTGCTGAAATTGCTAAGTGCGATCGTACCGATGTCGAAGATGCCATCATCGAACTGATGTCCGATTCAGCTCACCGGGACAGTGCTTTAGAAGTTGTGGAGACTCCTACAGGATATAGCCTGCAACTCAGAGAAGAGTTTGCCAGTTTAATGCAAACTTTGATACCTCCAGAATTAGGTATTGGAGCTTTGCGGACGCTAGCTGCGATCGCCCTCAAAGGCGGCATAGCTCAACCAGACTTAGTTAACTTAAGGGGTTCAGGTGCTTACCAGCAAGTGCAAGAGCTTGTTGAACTCGGTTTTGTCCGCAAACGACGACCAAGCGAGAGTCGCTCCTATTGGCTACAAGTTACCGACAAATTTCATCGGTATTTTCAAGTAGACCAATTGCCCAAACAACTACAAATTGAGTTTCAGGCAAATTTGTACCCAAGCAATGACGAGTAATTTAAAGTAGAATGTAGCAAGCCAGAAATTAAGAATCGCCAATGGTTTTTCACCCTGACTTTGACAATTCCAATGCCAAACAAACCACAGACAATCCACTTTTGAAGTACCTCCAACACCAATCCCCAGAGGTTTTAGATCGCGTAGCGAAATCCGTGGGCCCAGAAATCAAAGAGATTATCTCTCACAACGTTCAAGGGCTTTTAGGCATCTTGCCTTCAGAAAATTTTAATGTCCACATTACTACCGATCGCGAAAATTTAGCAGGTTTACTGGCTTCAGCGATGATGACTGGTTATTTTCTGCGAAAAATGGAGCAGAGGATGCAGTTAGAAGAAAATTTGGCAAGCACCAGCTCGATTAAACCAAATTCTCCTCAAGAGAAGTGAAAATATTAACGGGTTGATACAGTTGAAGGATGAAAATTTTTCCCAAAAAAATCAAATTCAACCTTCAACCTCTGTACCTGAAACTACCCACCAGCGGAATTACCTGAGATAGGAAAGGCACCAGGGCGCACTTTAATTTTCTGAATTTGACCCTGACGGTTGATTTGCATTTCGAGTTCTTTACCCACAACAGTATTTTCTACCCTTTCTTGTACGTCCCCTGGATTGTCAACTGTAATTCCGTCTATTTTTTCAATCACGTCTCCGGGACGCAAACCTGATTTTTGAGCGGGGGAATTCTCAACAATTCGGATCACGGCTACGCCTTTATTTAGGGCAATCTTGGCATTGAGCTGTTTGTTGATTTCTGCTTTGGTAGCGGGAGTTAAGCTGACCATTTGAATACCGAGGTATGGATGTTCGGCTTTACCTTTGGCGAATAGCTGATCGGAAACTCGTTTGGCGGTTTCGATGGGAATTGCAAACCCCAAACCCTGAGCATCTGCACGAATGGCGGTATTGATGCCAATTACCTCGCCAGAGTCGTTCAGCAGTGGCCCGCCAGAATTTCCGGGGTTGATGGCGGCGTCGGTTTGGATGAATCGGACTCGTTTATCGGGGATTCCTACCTGGGAGCTCGATCGACCTGTAGCGCTAATAATCCCTACTGTTACCGTATTGTCAAGACCTAAAGGATTACCGATCGCGATCGCCCACTGTCCAGGTACAATATTATCCGATCGACCCAAAGCCACTAGAGGTAAGTCCTTGGCATTAATTTTTACAACAGCGACATCCGTCAGCAAATCGACCCCCTGCACCTTACCCTCAAACTCTCGGCCGTCTTTGAGCGTCACTTTCACAGTATCCGTCCCCGACACAACATGAGCATTGGTAACTATGCGGCCATCGGTCGTGAGAATAAACCCCGAACCCGTACCCCGCTTAATCTTTTCTTCCGGTACTGGCAAATTATTTCCAAAAAACTTACGAAACAACGGATTTTTGAAAGCTTCGGGCACTTGATTGATGACTTTGCTTGATGCGTCAATTCTCACCACGGCTGGGCCAACTTTTTGGGCTGCTTCGGCAATAAAATTGGAATTGGTGCGATCGACTGGCGGATTGGACGGGACTTGAGAAGACGCATAGGGAGGGATTTGTTGGCGTACCACGGGTAAAACCGAGCCTGTTTCCAGACCGTTTGGGCTTTGGAGATAGCGATTTCCCAACCATCCTATACCTCCCCCGATCGACAGCAAAGTCACATAAAGGGTCAATTGCTTAAAAGATAAACTCATAAGAAGCTCCCGCTGGATACGCCATAATATTTACCCAAAACTCGCCAAGTCTATATTTAGCTCGACTTTGGTAATTTTAGTGGTGATTTCTTACTTCATCGTAGCGCTAAACCGCAAACTTGTATTTGTATGATATTTTTAACAAAAAGCCCGTAATGAGATTTGAACTCATGACTTCCTCCTTACCAAGGAGGTACTCTACCACTGAGTTATACGGGCATGAAAAATTAAGACTATCAAACTAAAGCTTTTAACTTTTAATTCTTAAATTTTAACTTTTAATTATAAAGTGGTGGGCCGAGCTAGATTTGAACTAGCGTAGGCGTAGCCAGCGGATTTACAGTCCGCCCCCATTAACCGCTCGGGCATCGACCCATTTGCACCACATTTAAATACCTTAGCACCAGACTCTGAGTTTGTCACAATACATCAGAAATATTAATCAAAAGGCGTTGAACACATAAATTAAGTTGGAAATTGGGCATCGGGCATCGGGAATGTCTATGTGGGCTGACGGATACTAAGTAGCTCAACCAAAAAAAAGTTAAGATAGTAGGGAGGCTAGTAGATAGAGATTAATCAAACCCAGTTCTCGGCTCACGAAATATCGGAACGCTAGTAATTGGTAAAAATGCACAATGGAAAAACGAGCTTGATTTAGGAAGGAAAACTAATCAAAGCTTTGTAAACATTCCTCAT
Organism: Tychonema bourrellyi FEM_GT703; assembly: GCF_002412335.2. Taxonomy (GTDB): domain Bacteria; phylum Cyanobacteriota; class Cyanobacteriia; order Cyanobacteriales; family Microcoleaceae; genus Microcoleus; species Microcoleus bourrellyi. The sequence goes on along the minus strand of NZ_NXIB02000013.1, from coordinate 64,819 downwards.
GCTCGACTAATTGAAATGTTGAAGTACAAAGCTGAATTGATGGGAATAAAGATCGTAGAAGTTTCAACCCAAGCAGACAAATCATTTTGTTTCGGGAAACCTAAGTTGATTCCCTATTTGTCGATCGAGGTGGTTTATACTAGCGGTGGACTGACAAAGTTGCCAAAATATCGGGCTTTGGGTGTGCCAGAAATCTGGTTTTGGGAGGATGGCATCTTGCGGCTGTATCATCTTCGGGAAGATAAATATGAAGAAGTAATTCAGAGTCAACTTTCAGGATTGGAAACGCTGGATATTGACTTGCTCAGACGCTGCATTTTGATGGGCGAAACTAATTTGGCTGAAGCGGTGAAGGTTTTTGGGCAGGGAATTTCGACTGTCGGTGAATGAAACAGAATAATATAGATCCGGGATGAAAATTATACAAAAGCTCGATCGCACCTTACCTCTTTAGCAAAAACATGGCAACACTATACGTCAACTCAGTAACAGGCTCCGATGCAGCAGCCGGAAGCCAATCAGCCCCATTGAAAACTATAGCCCGCGCGATCGGCATGGCGACCGCAGGAACTATCATTCAGCTAGCCGCAGGAACTTACAGCGCAACCAGCGGCGAACAATTTCCCTTAGACATTCCCTCTGGAGTCAAAGTTATTGGTAATGAATCCAACAAAGGTAGCAGCACTATCATCCAAGGAAGCGGCAAATTTGTCAGTCCCAGCGCCGCAGGTCAAAATATCACTATACTGCTAGGAACCGATGCCGAATTGCGCGGAGTAACAGTCACCAATCTTGAGAGTCGGGGCACAGGAGTTTGGATTGAGTCTACTTCTCCCACTGTTGCTAACTGCACTTTCACGAAATGCAAGCGGGAAGGAATTTTTGCCACGGGTAATGCCAATCCTGCTATTCTCGATAACCTATTTTTGGAAAATTCTGCCGCTGGCGTGATTATGGCTGGTAGCGTTAAAGGCGTAATGCGACGCAATATTTTTCAAAATACGGGTTTCGGAATTTCTCTGCAAGCTCAATCTGGCCCTTTGATTGTTGACAACCAAATTGTCCAAAATCGCTCTGGGATTGTTCTCGCGGGGGACTCGCAACCGACTTTGCGTAATAATCGCATTGAAAAAAATCTGGAAGACGGTTTGACTGTGGTGGGGAAGGCGCTACCTGATGTTGGTACTGCTAAAGATTTGGGCGGCAATCTCTTTTTGAATAACGGTGAGTTTGACTTGCAAAATGCAACTGGGGTCAAAATTTTCGCCCTGGGAAATCAGATTAATCCTTCGTTGGTGAAAGGTTTAGTTGATTTGGGTGCGGTGACACCAACTCCAACTCCAACTCCAACCCCAACTCCAATCCCAACTCCAACCCCAACTCCAACCCCAACTCCAACCCCAACTCCAATCCCAACTCCAACCCCAACTCCAACCCCAACTCNCTCCAACTCCAACTCCAAACGGAATCAGATTCAGTGATGTCAGCACTCACTGGGCTAAGGATTTTATTGAACGTTTGGCAAACATGAATATTATCAGTGGTTTTCCTGACGGCACTTTTAAGCCGGATCAAGGTTTGACTAGGGCTCAGTATGCGGCTTTGCTGGCGAAGGCTTTTGAACTTGCGCCCCGCCGTGATGCGACGAATTTTAAGGATGTGGCGGCGGATTTTTGGGCAAAAGTGGCGATCGAAAAAGCTAATCGAGGTGGATTTTTGGCGGGATATCCCGACATCACGTTTCGCCCGAATCAGAATTTGACTAGGGCTCAGGCGGTTGTCTCTTTGGTAAATGGTTTGCAGCTTGGGGGCGGAAACCCCAATTCTTTGAGCGTTTACAGCGATCGGGCTTTGATTCCCAGTTTTGCCACCGCTCAGGTAGCAACGGCCACAGAGCGCAAAATGGTGGTGAATTATCCAGCGCGCGATCGCTTTTCTCCCGCCCGCGACATCACCCGTGGTGAAATATCCGCTCTCATCTACCAAACTTTAGTCGCAACCAATCGGACCCAGCCGATTAACTCTCCTTACATCGTCTAGGAGTATGGGGAAGGGCGACAAGGAAGATTTGCATTCAAACTTGAGTCTGCTTTTTTCTCCTCTTCCCCTCTCCCAAGTCTCGATTTCGCTGTACCGAATCGTTTTATGATGGGATCTTAAGAAATTAAGCAATCATTAAGGTTCAATTGTCAAATTATGGCTAAAATTCAATTTTCCCGTGGTACGGACGAAGATTCCGTGCCAGAAGTGCGTCTAACTCGTTCTAAAAGCGGCAGTCAAGGCAGGGCTACTTTTATCTTTGAAAATCCCAAAGCTCTAACTACCAGTACAGAAGACATTACTGGAATGTACATGATTGATGAAGAAGGTGAAATCATCACTCGCGAAGTTAAGGCTAAATTCATCAACGGTCAGCCTGCTGGTTTGGAAGCTCTTTATCTAATGAAAAGTGCTGAAGAATGGGAGCGCTTTATGCGTTTTATGGAACGCTACTCTGAGGCAAAGGGCTTAGGATTTAACAAAGCATAGTTTATGGGGCATAGGGCATAGGGCATGGGGCATGGGGCATAGGGCATAGGGCATAGGGCATAGGGCATAGGTTATGGGTTATTGGTTTTTATAACTAATAACCCCTGACCAATAACAAATAACTCATAACTCATAACTCATAACAAATAACTCATAACAAATAACTAACAACTAACAACTAACAACTAACAACTAACAACTAACAACTAATAACTAACAACTAACAACTAACAACTAACAACTAACAACTAACAACTAACAACTAACAACTTATTTTATATGACGCAAATTCCTCATCCTGATTTATCTGAAATGACCGTGAATTGTGCTGTCATTACTATTAGCGACACGCGCTCTGCCGAAACAGACAATAGCGGTGTTTTAATTAAGAAGTTGCTGAAAGATGCTGGTCATGTTGTGGTGGCTTACACAGTTGTCAAGGATGATGCGACGAAAATTATATTGCAAATGCAGGCTGTTTGTGAGCGCGAAGATGTGGATGCGATAATTTTTAGTGGCGGAACTGGTATTGCTCCGCGAGATACTACTTATGATGTGATGGAGAGTTTGCTGGACAGGATTTTACCGGGATTTGGGGAGATTTTTCGGTTTTTGAGTTATCAAGAAATTGGTTCTAGGGCGATCGCGTCTCGTGCTGTTGCTGGCGTTTATCAAGGCAAATTAGTTTTTTCTCTTCCGGGTTCTAAGAATGCGGTGAAACTGGCTGTGGAGAAGCTGATTTTGCCGGAATTAGTTCATTTGGTCATGCAGTTGCGGGGTGGGTGAGGGGTGAAGTTGGTGTTTTGGGCGATCGATTGGCTATGAGTACATTGCATACGATATAGATTTTGAAGATTATCACTAGACAATCAGACAAAATGTAAAAATTTAACTTAAACCGAAAGGAAAGTTGCATGAAAGACATAAAAGACATTATTCAAGGCAGGAAAGTAAGACCAGTACATCCGGGGGAGGTCATTTCAGATGTGCTTGAAGATATTGAAATGACTCAAACCAGGTTTGCTGAGATACTTGGTGTATCCCGCCGTAGTGTCAACGAAATTGTTTTAGGTCAAAGACCAATTACAGTAGATATGGCAATTCGGATTGGGAAAGCGTTAGGGAATGGCCCTCAACTTTGGCTGAATCTTCAGCAAAAAGTTGATATCTGGGATGCGGTGCAAAAACACAGTGAAGAGTATGAAAGAGTTTCTACGGTAGCATAGATCGCTAGCGTCCATCGATAGTCCAGCTTCCCTAAAAGTGACAAATTGAATCGACACGAGTTCAAGCCAGCCGAGTTTTGTCAAGATTCCGAGCAAAAGAAGAGCATAGCCGTCAAGATTAAAGGCCTGTAGGGTGCGTCAGCTTGATCGCCCCAAAGGCTAAGGTAAACGCTGTGGGCTGACGCACCCTACAATACTCAGTTTCGATTTGAGCGCAATTTTCTTCAATGTAAGATAGAGCAGCGTTGATTTGATCGACAATTTTTCTGTTGATATATATTAGCACGTTTAGTGCCGTTTTTTCAAAAAAAATCGAGTCACCAGAGGCGACCAACAAGTGAAAAATTAAGAAGTGTAAAGAGCAAAATGGTAAAAGTGTAAAGAGCTATTAAGTCCACGCAGCAACACACACAACTCGAAAACCGAAGACGTTGGCGGCGATTCGTGGCTGAACGTTGTTGCGAATCGCCGCTCGGCAATCCCCCGGATCTGCGCGCCACGAACCGCCGCGCAGCACCTGAGTTCGTTTATCTTCCTTCGTGTTGATTAATAAGTGAATATTATTTTGATAACGATTATCATTACAAATTTCATCCCAAACCGTACCATCGGTAGGCGCACCTTGATAGCCACTATGCCAAGGATCGGCACACCACTCCCAGACATTCCCGTGCATATCATAGAGTCCAAAGGCATTGGCTACCCGAAAACTACCCACAGGCGTTGTTTCTTCGCGATCAATTCCTTTAGGCCCAGCACCATAGGAACCAGACCACTTGTACTCTTCGTTATCTGTACCTCGATAATTCGCTAAATCTGTCGTAATCGTTTCCCCAAAATGAAAAGGTGTGGTTGTCCCAGCGCGACAAGCATATTCCCATTCGGCTTCGCTGGGTAGGCGGTAGGGCTTACCAGTATGTTGAGACAGTCTGGCACAAAACTCGACGGCATGATACCAAGAAACGAATTCTACAGGACGATTTGCACCTTTGAAGCTAGAGGGATCTGGCCGGAGTTTGCGTTCAAGTTGAGGTAGATTTGCTACAGTTTTCCACTGGGCTTGGGTAACAGCATATTTGCCCATCAAGAAAGCTGGAACAGTTACCTGGTGCTGGGGGCCTTCATTGTCCCTTCTCTCAAGTTCATTTTTTGGCGAACCCATCAAAAAACTTCCTTGAGGAATCTGCACCATTTCTAGCAACACCCCATTACCCAAGTCTTCGGCAAAAACCTCTGCTGACTTCTTGGTGCGACTGTTTTCCTTTCCTGTTTTGTCAACAGTAATAACATCAAACTCAAAACGCTGCAATTTAGTCCCTACGTTGTTTTGAGGACTAGAGACTTGACTGGTTTTTGCTTGTTCTTGAGCTTGACGTTTTGCTTCTGCCTGCTGAGTAAACAGTGCCTCAATCTCCTGCTGAATAGGCAAGACATCCCCATCTCTCAACAAAAGCATCTGTTGAAGCGTATTCAATTCTTCACGGGCGAACTCACTCAACGGATATTCATGTTCTGCCTCTGCGATCAGTGTTTCTCGGTATTTTTGCAAATTCGCGAGTCGTTCCTGGTAAGGACGCAATACCTCAGCTTCAATTTCCGCCGTTTCGTCAGCCGTCAATCCTAACTGCTGCCTCAACGTATTCAAAATTGCCCGTCCTGCCGGTCGAATCGTGCCTACATTGGCATACCGTGAAGCGGCTTTTCGATATTTCAGCTTGGGGTCAGCTACCCGTGCTTTAGCAAGCACAATTTCAAATCCCTTGTCTTTCAGCACGATGATTTTTGGGGTCATTGCAGGCAATTCTTCCTGCACTTTGCTGACAGCATATTCATGCAACTCCAGTATCGAAACTAACCCATCGCTATTGGTATCACCTGCCCCGGTTTCAATACCTTCCACCAAATAACGGGTGTAAATCGACAAATCCGATCCCTGCTGCTCAAAGGAATATTCCGTTGAACTGGAGGATGTCAGCACTACTCGCCCTTCAGCACCTAATTGAGTCCGCAAGTCAACTGAGCCATCATCCTTTGCCTGCAATCCTGGATCAAATGCGCCGCTAAAACAACAGTCCAAAATAATTGCCTGCCGTTTGGCACGGCTATTATTCATAATTTCGTGAACAAAGCTTGCAGATATAGCAGTTGACTTAATTAAGTTTCCCTTGGGGTTTTTCCGAGTGCTCCGGCTAGCAAAATACAGCCTGCCAGCATCATCCTTAATCCCATGTCCAGAGAAGAACAGTAAAATCAGATCGTCTTTGGCGCGACTGTCAAACAACGTCTCTATTGCAAGCTGCATTGCGTGAGGTTCAGGATTGGCAAGGGTTTTCACCTCATCAAACCCGCCCATTTCTGGGTCTTGTAACACTCGTTGCAGAGCTTCAATGTCTTTCACCGCCGCAGGTAAGGGATTTAACCCCGGCTGATATTCACTAACCCCAATCAACAACCCCACCTTTGCCATGTTTTTCTGTCTATTCCACTATAAAATCTTGGGCTAATTTAATCGCGGCTTCGAGTTCTTCCCGACTGTGGGCTTTGACTGTCAGCTTCTTACCGTTAGCTTCTACGGAGAGTTCGATCGGCTTACCACCGAGGCGATCGCCCAGAAACCCCATCAACTTTTTAGCATTGGCAAGAGTGACCTCAGCCGTTAGTAAACCCACCAGCATTCCCCCGATCGCTTTGTTGCCTTCTGGTGGATTGGGGTCAAGGACGCGATCGACTGCAACTTCGTCCATTTGCTTCAATTCAGCCATCAGCCGTTGCGCCTGCTCTTCTAGTTCTTGTGAGTCCAAGTCAGGGTCATTAAAGGCGATCGTAAATTTAATATTAGAGTTCTCAGACATATTACTGTGGTTAGTTTTGCATTTTATTTACTTAATTATGTCAGTTCTGTCCGGTGAAAACCTCAATTCTGTGCAGAACGTCTCGCTTTTTGCTCCTCAAGCTTTGCCCAAAGAGCTGCTTGTCCAAGCTTGTGTGGCATCATTTGAAGTCTGACTGCGCGGACTAAAAGGTAGTCTTAGGCTTTCTGTCTTTGGGAAATTTGTATTAGCAATCGAAGTGCTTCGTTAACTGAGTCACTTGTGGGAAATGCTAGGGCAACATCAGGATCGAGCAATACGATGTTCGTTCCTGCTTTGTATCGATCGATATATTTTCCTCTAACACCACCCTTCATCTTGCTAAAATCGTACTCAGACCGTGATTCATCTTCTAGCTCGTGATTACTCTCCATCTTCATAAAACCTCTGCTCTTTTCGGGTTGCCTCTCGTGCGCTGATAATCCGAACACGATCTGCTCGATCTGTGTGAGGGACTACTAGGATACGACTAACACTGGATAAACCAATTATAACGTAACGCTCCTCACCGTAAGAGTGATCTGGGTCAGGGAATGTCACAGATAAAGGATCGTTGAAAACAGTAGATGCCTCATTGAATGAGACACCATGCTTTTTCAAATTCAAGTTTGCTTTGTCTAGATTCCACTCAAACTGCATCTAAATTAGTATTTATTGGTTTGGCTCAAGTTTAGCAAATATATCTCATGTAACACGCTCACTTTTTATGCAATAGACATCTCCCAAAAAAGCCAATTTTGAACAGGCAAGATGCCTGTTCCACAATAATTATTGGAGAGTTCTAATAGACCGCAAACATTTTCCAACCCTCAAACCTAACTATTTATCGCCTCAGCAACAACAGTCCGGTGTCTGGGAGTATTGCAAGTTATTGTCGGCTTTGTAAAACCAGAATCTAGCAAAGCTCGATCGATATCCAACCCAAAATACTGATCCAAATAAGGCTCCGTACTCTTGAGCAAAGTCAAAATATAAGGAGGCATTTTGGCATAAATTTCAGATTGTGGATTCATATCCATAATTGCCAAATGTCCACCAGGGCGCAGTAAACGTCTGGCTTCTCGGAATATTTCCATCGTTGCTGACTGCGGCAATTCGTGACAAACTAAAAAGATAGAAACCAAGTCAAAAGCATTCCCAGGTAAACCAGTAGATTCAGCCGCAGCATGAACCCAAGTCGGAGATTTTTGGTTTGATAATTCAGCTTGTTTCTGTTGGGAACGGTATTGAGCAACTGCTAAAAAATAAGGCGACAAATCCACGCCGACAATCTTAGCTTGTGGGTAAATATCCTGAATGGCAAAGGTACTCATGCCCACACTGCATCCCAAATCTACAATATTTTGCGGTGCTTTCGTAATTTGAGAATTGACAATTTCGTGATAACTTTCGCGGAGTTTAGCATCGCCTTCTGCGCCCGCTTCTGGCCAAATTCCGGCGTGAACTGCGCGGGCGGCTACCTCAACTTCTGTCGCGGCTTCCCAACTCATATTACCTTTTTCGTAGGCGTGAAATGAAGTCAGATAATATGGTGGGTAAACCAGATCGGGATTTTGCACGCTGAGCAATTCTGCATCCCAATTCCGGGCTAAAAGTGCTTGAGCATCTTGTCGCCAATGCACTCCTATTTTTTCGGCTCTTTTAATCATCATTTCCCGCGCTTGGTGTTTGGCTAAGTCAGCCAAAGGCTTGATGGAGAGTACGCCATTTACTAAACGCGATGCTAATCCTGGAGTTTTGTTAACTGCTACTGTCATATTTTATTTTGTTCTAATTGGCGCTAGTTATCCTACCACGGCACTGCGATCGCGAATCGATGAATTTTCTGCCCTTTTCTGTTTAATCTTCGACTTGCCGCACCGCCATACGTTGCAGTGGCAGACTAAGTATGCTAGAAAATGTCAATAAGTAAGAGAGAACTGTGGTCAGCTTCAGACTAGCCAACAACCAGTGGTCTTCTGGCAGAGGTATCTTTAGCCCTAAGACAGAGATGGAGTAGACTATCGAGTAAATAAAACTCATCTTAATCAGGGTTTCTTCGCTGAAAGTGCGATCGTCTGTCGGCTGCGATTTGCGATCGCCCAGCAGGACTAGACCAACGATAGAAGCTACAAAAGAAACCATGACCACATAGTCGTGCCAGTTAAGCTCAACCATTTTCAACTTCCTTGCTATCCTAATTTTTAGAATCAAACATCAGTCTAAAGGATCTGTTTTCTTCTAACTAGCAATAGTTACAAATTGACACAGCCACAGTTACAAATCTCAATGAAAAATAATCGCGATCGTCAGCAACAGGCTCGTTTAGTCAGCCGAACAGGACAATTTAGCTTGAATGTTGTCAGGTTAGGTCTACCTCGCCTACATTTCGCAGATCTTTACCACTCGCTGCTAACTCTTTCATGGCCACGATTTTTCATTTTAATCTGGCTGTCATATACACTCACCAACTCTTTATTTGCCCTAGCTTATTTAGCCGGAGGAGATTGCATCACAAATGCTCGACCCGGTTCTTTCAAAGATGCCTTTTATTTCAGCGTGCAAACAATGGCAACGATCGGCTACGGATCGATGTATCCGCGCACTGATTATGCTAACATTATCGTCTGTATCCAAGCCCTTTTTGGTTTGTGGGGAGTGGCAATGATTACAGGACTTGCCTTTGCTAGATTTTCTAAGCCGACAGCTAGAGTTGTATTCAGCCGCGTAGCTGTTGTCTCTCCTTTCAACGGCGTTTTAACTCTCATGTACCGCACGGCAAATCACCGCTCAAATCAAATTTTAGAAGCGCAGCAGCGAGTCACCCTAATCCGAGATGAGGTAACATCTGATGGTGAGTATATGCGGCGTTTTTATGATTTGCAATTGGTGCGAAGTCAATCTCCAATTTTTGCATTAACTTGGACGGTTATGCACGTAATTGATGAAAACAGTCCTCTGTACAAACTTACTCCAAAAGACTTGAAAGAGCAGCAAGCGGAGATTGTAGTTACACTAACGGGAATTGACGAAACCGTTTCACAAACTATTCACGCCCGTCATTCTTTCGTAGCCTCAGAAGTTTTGTGGGATATGAGATTTGTAGATATTCTATTGCGAACGCCGGAAGGCAAACGGGTGGTTGATTATACTCGCTTTCACGAGGTGAAGGCTGTGGAAGAGAAGTTGTGAGCATAATAGTGTTAGAATACCTCTAGGATGACAAAAGCTAATATTACCGAGTTGACATAAGAACTTTCTCCTGTTATGAGCTGATATTTGATTTTAGCACGATCGCTATTTTCAATTTATAAGCGAGATACAGAGAAACCGGGTTTCTTGACAAAACCCGGCTTCTGGGTGTAGTTCATAAAGAACGATTCTAGATAGGTTGAATGTTTAACTCCGCTTGCCATTGTGCGAGGGGCTTATCCCATGCCTCTTCCCACTTTTGAGCAAACAAAGCCTTGGCTGTTTTGCCCATCTGCAATCCTTGTGCGATCGCATCTAGCAAGTGAGGCAATTCTTCAGGGGCTAACAGTGTGCTGGACATCAAACTATTCGCAACCAACATCGTTGCGAGGGGGTACGGCAACTGAGGTAAATGAAATGCCTGCAAGCCAATTTCACCGATCACCGATGTATCAAATCCAGTCACAATATGCCAAATATCATGGGTTTGGCTGAGGCGCAATTCCACATACTTAGCATCCGATTCAGCAGTCATACCGGTATGTAAGTTAGGGTCAAATCCTGCTTGTTTCATGGTTGTTGCATAGATGTAGCCTAATGAATTCTGAGGATAAGTGAGTAGTTTGTTGAGGTCGTGGGCAGGGGGAATATATCGATCGCGAATCAGCACGGCGCAGGCAGGATCGCGGTTTAAGTGTTGAGCAGCCAGATCGAACGCAGGTGTTTCAACCAAAGCATCAGACATCTCACCTACCGATTCCAGGCTTTCGTCGCCAGCCAGCATGGCAAAAAAAGACTTAAAAATCAGCAGCATTTGAAAATGATTGTGCTGTTGATTTTCAGCAACAAAGGGTTGATTCGCCTTAAACGCATCCATTAATTTCATGACAAAAATCTCCAGAGAATTAAACAGTTGACAGTTTCGCAGGAATCGCCTGTTTACCAGAGCAATTCGTTGAGCAATTCGTAAACAGCAGCAAAGTTAATTTTGCCGATCGCGCTCATGTAGCGAATTTTTTCGTGGGTGCGATTAATTCCCGATGCCGCCAGTATTTTAAGCGGTGCGATCGTCAGAGTAATCCAGGGGTAGAACTTGTAGCGTAGGAAACGCAACCCAATCCAGCAGCATTTAATCCAACATCGGCAACCCATCTTGGAATTGGGCGAGATGAGCAAATTTTGGCTCATGGCGATCTTCTCCTGGACAAACCAAGTTACAATGTGAGTATCGCTCACTTTTTTATAATACGAGCATTACTCATGTTCTGTCAAGGTAAATGCGAGCGATACTCATGTATTCTCAAAACTCGTCAATAAAATGGCTGTAAATTCATCAAAATCATCTGGAATGCGACGCCAACCCCGCCAAGCCCGGAGTCAAGAACGGGTGAACCAGATTTTGGATGTGGCCGAACAGATGTTTATCACCGAGGGTTACAATGCGACTACGACAAACGCGATCGCTGCTACGGCTAAAGTGCCGATCGGGTCGCTATACCAGTTTTTCCCCGACAAAGCGGCAATTCTGCAAGCATTAACGATGCGCTACATGGAGCTACTTCACCAACGATTTACAGAGCTAAAAACCGCTGAAACTGACAATCTACCCCTATCAACCTATGTGGATCGGATGATTGATGCCACCGATCGATTCTTCATCGATCATCCGGGCTATCACGCTATCTTTATGCAGGTGCAAGGAACAATGCCAGAATTGGAGGCGATCGAAACTGCCGCCGATGCCCAACTGATCGAAGATTTGGCAACATTTTTGTCACTACGCAATTCAAATGTGGAGAAGACTAACTATGAAGCGATCGCATTTGTGCTGGTAAAGGCGATCGGGACATTGTTGTGGTTGGCTCTTAGTGAGGAGCAGCCATTTCGCCAGCAGCTTGTGACAGAAACCAAGCGATTGACATTGAGCTATCTACAAAGCTATTTTTCATCCTCTGAAATACCACTTGAATCTAGTAAAACTATTTTTTAAATTATGTCAGCCAAAGATATTTTTCACGACACAGTACGTTTGGCTCTGGAGAAAGATGGATGGACAATTACTCACGATCCTTTATTTCTAAAAGTAACTTCTAAAGTAAAAATGCAGATAGATTTGGGAGCGGAAAAATTACTTTCTGCCGAAAGGGGGATGCACAAAATAGCAGTGGAGGTAAAAAGTTTTGTGGGATTATCGGCGCTGTCAGAATTCCATACGGCTGTTGGTCAATTTCTTAATTATCGAGTAGCATTGGAAAAAATGGAATCAGAACGAGTGCTGTATTTGGCAGTGCCTACAGATATTTATCAAGATTTTTTTACAGACTCGTTTGTTCAAACTGTGTTAGAAAGATATCAAATAAAAATGCTGGTTTTTCATGTGAAGGGACAGGAGATAACATTATGGAAAGATTAGATTATCGCCAATTAGTTCAGAAAGTCATACATCAACACGCGACAGAGCAGTCTGAGCAAGATGTAGAAACCACTGAAATTGTTTTCGATACGGATCGCGATCGCTATTTATTGTTGTATGTGGGATGGCAGGATGAAGAACGAATTCATGGATGTCCGATTCATGTTGATATCAAAGATGGAAAGATTTGGATTCAGCGCGATTTTACGGAAGCAGGAATTGCCAATCAGTTGCTAGAATTGGGAGTCCCTCAAACAGATATTGTTTTGGGATTTAGAGCGCCTTATGTGCGTCAATTTACTGGATTTGCGGTAGCGTAAACGATGGGATAACAAAAAAAATATGAAAATCAACGCCACTCGAATGCAATCGGTACAGTCGCCAATTATTCCTGTTGTTGGTGAACTGATCCGTCAAAATCCGGGAACCATATCATTAGGACAAGGCGTGGTTTCTTACAATCCGCCGCCACAATCTTTTGCAAAGATTCCCGAATTTCTGGCAAATCCTGATAATCACAAATACAAAGCAGTCGAAGGAATTGCACCGTTACAGGATGCAATAGCAGCTAAACTCAAGGCAGATAATAATATTGAAATTAACAATACAAACTCCATTGTTGTTACTGCTGGCAGCAATATGGGTTTTATCAATGCCATTCTTGCTATCACTTCGGCGGGGGATGAGATTATTATTCAATCGCCTTACTATTTTAATCATGAAATGGCGATAATCATGGCAAATTGTCATCCCGTAATAGTCGAGACTGACGAAAATCATCAACTAAATATTGATGCAATCCAAAAAGCAATTACCGACAAAACGCGAGCAATTGTCACCATTTCACCAAATAACCCAACTGGTGTAGTTTACGATTCCGAAGCACTCCGGGAAGTTAACGAACTTTGCCGCCAACACAATATTTATCACATCAGCGACGAAGCCTACGAATATTTCACTTATGACGGAGTTAAGCATTGTTCGCCCGCAGCTTTTTCTGATAGCAGTGAATATACAATTTCTCTATTTACGCTTTCCAAAGCCTACGGTTTTGCCAGTTGGCGGATTGGGTATATGGTAATCCCAGAACATTTGTTAGATTCAGTGAGAAAGATTCAAGATACAATCCTGATTTGTCCGCCCGTAATTTCGCAATATGTAGCTTTGGGAGCCTTGCAAGTTGGGCGAGAATACTGCGATAATCATGTAAGGGCGATCGCATCCGTGCGCCAACTCGTATTAAATGAACTAAACACTGTACAAAACTTGTGTACAATTTCCCCAGCCTGCGGAGCATTTTACTTTTTCTTGAAAATTGATACACAACTCGATACAATGGAATTAGTAGAAAAATTAATTCGCGAATATCAAGTGGCTGTGCTTCCCGGTACAACCTTCGGCATGGATAGTGGGTGCTATTTACGAGTCGCCTACGGTGCTCTGGAACGGGAAACAGCCGCCGCAGGTATCAGCAGATTAGTTAAAGGTTTGAAGACAATTATAGGAGCTTGAAAAATGGTTGCTGCTAACTTAAAGACAAATATAAATACTCAAGAATCAACTCACTCAAAACTGGCAGATTTGCGAGATTCAATGCTGAATTATGACTTAGATTGCTATTTCATTCCATCCGTGGACGAACACTTAAACTTATATGGTTCAGAAGCTAAACAGCGCAGGGCTTGGATTAGTGGCTTTACAGGTTCCGCTGGCGATTTGTTGGTTGGCAAAAATTTGGCTTGGTTGTTTGTGGATTCCCGCTATTATGAACAAGCAGAATTGCAAGTCGATTCGGCACTAATTCAAATATCAAAATTAGGTTTGGAAGAAAATCTCACTTTAATTGAAACTTTAGAAAAACTGGCTGTTGAATCTGCACAAAATCAAACTAAATTGCGTTTCGGTTTCGATCCGTTTACTCTGTCTGTTGAGCAATATCAGAGTTGGGTGAAGAAATTTGCGACTGCGGGAATTGAACTGATACCGATATCGGAGAATTTAGCAGACAAAGTTCGTTGGCGAAGCCCTCGCAGAGGATCGCACAATCTAGCAAAAACCTCGGAAACCTTAGCTGCGATCGATGAATCTCCCATATTTAGTCTACCTGTATCCCTGACAGGAGAAAGCGCCGCCGAAAAATTAGCCAGAGTCAGGGAAGCGATGCAAAAAGCTAACATCGATGTGCTTCCGATTACCAACCTCAATCAAATAGCATGGTTGTTCAATCTCCGGGGTTCGGATATTCCCAACATTCCGATTTTTATTTCCTATGCAATTGTCACTACCGATGCAGCTTTTCTGTTTACTAATCCGCAAAGAGTGTTAGCAGAAATTCAGCAAGATTTACACAACTGCGCGACTCTGCTTCCCTACGCAAAATATCCAGAAACCTTGCAAGATTGCGTATCTCAACCCAAACAAATTCGGGTGCTTTTAGATCCCAAACACACTACAGCAGGTACGCATCAGTTAATAATCGATCGCCAATCTGCAACTGAGAGTAATATTGAAATAGTCTTTGAAGCAAATCCCATCGAAGGGATGAAAGCTCGAAAAAACCCAGTAGAAATCGAGCAGATGAAATCCGCCAACTTCAAAGCAAGTAAAGCCAAAACTTTTACCTTAAAGTGGTTGACAGAACAGTTAGAAAATGGTAAGGTTTTGACAGAATTTGATGTCAAAGAAACTGTAGAGCGATTTTATCAGGAAGAAGCAGATTTTCAGAGTTTAAGTTTTAGAACCATTGCTGGTGCGGGCGTAAATAGCTCGATCGTCCATTATGGCACCCCAAGTCCTGAAATCACGTTAAAACCGGGGGAATTCCTGTTACTGGATTCAGGATCGCAATATTTAGGAGGTACAACCGACGACACGAGAACCGTGATTATCGGGGAACCAACGGCGCTACAAATCGAACACTACACGACAGTTTTAATCGCACATATTAGCTGTGCAATGCAGCAATTTCCGAAAGGCGCAATGGGAGTGCAATTAGATGCGATCGCCCGATCGATCTTATGGCAAGAACAGCTCGACTACGGACACGGTACTGGGCACGGAGTCGGGGCATTTTTAGCGGTTCACGAAGGGCCAAATGGCATCAGCAAATCGGTGCAATATGCCCTAGAACCGGGAATGGTAACTAGCATAGAACCGGGATATTATCAACCGGGATGGGGCGGAATTCGGATCGAAAATCTCTATGTTGTCGTAGAAATGCCGTCAAAGTATGATACAGTTTGGTACGGATTTGAACCGTTGACGTATATTCCCTTTGACCGGAAGTTGATTAATGCCGATCGCCTGTCAAAGACTCAACTCGCGTGGTTGAATAATTATCATGGTGCTGTAGTCGAGAAATTGGCAAGTGCGATCGATCCAGCAACCCTGGAGTGGTTGAAAACAGCCTGCGTTGCGTTAGGTTAAGCCTTGTAATTTGTCGCACATTTAACTTGTGCACCTATTTTTCGGGAAACTCTTGTGGGGTGGGCACGCGAGCCCGCCCCAGAAGTAGCTATTTCTTTTGCAATATCTATTTTATCCACGGTTAGGGCTTACCCGGTAAGTTGCCCTAATCCTTTCTACTAAGCTGTTAACGTGACTAATAATCATACCTTAACTAACAATAACTTAGTAGAAAACCGTAAACACTCACAAACCAAGGACAGATACCATGCCTCCTAGAAGTCAAAACCTATCCTTTACTGCTGAATTTATCGAAGAAATTTGCCTCGAAATCTTCGCAGCAACCTGCACAAAAAAGATTGATAAAAAGAGCGGAAAAGAAGTAAAGACATACAAGAAAGTTAAAAACGCAAAAGTCGAGATTATCTCTGTTTCATTGGTAAAAAGTGAGAAAGGTCAACAACTACTGTTTGATTATCAATCTGCGGAGGGAATACGGAGGACAGTATCAACCTTTAACTTCATGTCAGATTTTACACTGGCATGGGATGTTACCCCGGAATGGTCGGCTCTTAAGTACCGAATCCATAAGCCTTTAAACTCGAATTTCTCACCAATAGAAAGCAGGGCTTTGTACGATCTGTTCGGCAAGTGGCTTATATCCGATGCCTTTGTGCAACACATAACAGTCTTTTCAGACCAAGGGGTTTATGCTCCTGAGCTTATCAAGTTGTTGCTTTTATATTTTGCCTATCAGCAAGGGCGATATTCTAAGGCTGAAGAGTTGGGCGGATATTCCCTAACAATGGAGATTGATCTAGACCGTGTGGTGGTTATCTTTAAGGAATACATTAAGGAATACATTTCAGGTTTTTCTGAGGACTTTGTACACTTAAAGAAACACTACAACGTGAGCCAGTTTACACTATCCGCAGCAGCAACACCAGCGATTGAGTCTATACAGGTAACTCCTTCTACTCCTGATGTGTAAGTAGTCGAGCCAATGCCACGATCTACTAATGAACCCTTACCCTACTAGCTAGCAAACAACCTCTAAATCCCTATCTAGCTTAGCTTTACTTCGCACTTTTTATACACTACTAAGATAGGACATTATATCATAAAGCCGAGCTTTAAGAGCTTAGTTGGGTATGAAACGGGTATGGGGTTCTAGACCCACTTCATACCTAAAAATAAGACCAAGGCTCGAAGTTTCATCAAGCCTTGGTCTTATCAGTAAAGCTGGTGACAGGATTTGAACCTGCGACAGGCTGATTACAAATCAGCTACTCTACCAACTGAGTTACACCAGCAACATAAACTAATATAGCAAACTTATCCTCATTAGCGCAACCCCCTCAGCAAAGTTTTTTTCAAGATTGCCCAAAAGCCCTCCCCGCAAGGTCAGACACGGCAATGCCGTTTCCCTACCCAAAAATAATATTGTCGGGAAACGACATCTTAATCGTATTATCATCGCAGCCGCTAGCCAAAGTCAAACCATCCCCACTAATCGCCACCGAATCTCCCCGACTCACGTAATTCTGCAAAATATGCACAGCCTCAAACATATTTCCCTATTGTCATTTTACTCGCACTTGTATATAATCGGATCTCACACGGAAATTACGGTATTCCGACCTAATAACCGTACTTTTGTAAAGGAACAAATATAATGAGCCTGTGGCAACGCCTAACTCAACGTCTTCGCTGGTCACAACAGCAGCCCGTTGGCAAAACTCAATTATTGACTTCGCTTAAAAGCTTTGTGTCGCTATTTTTATTGGGAATCACATTAAGTGTAGCCGTGGCATCCTGCGGCACCGGGGGCACAAACAATCCCGCAGCCAGTCCCGGTGCCAGTCCCAGCGCAACCGCCAATAAAGGCAACGTAGAATTAACCCTCGTTTCCTTCGCCGTCACCAAAGCCGCCCACGAAGCCATAATTCCCAAATTCATAGCACAATGGCAAAAAGAACATGGCCAAACCGTCACCTTCAACCAAAGCTACGGCGGTTCCGGTTCCCAAACCAGAGCCGTAATTGACGGTTTAGAAGCAGACATCGTACACCTAGCCCTCGCCCTCGACACTGCAAAAATCGAAAAAGCTGGACTAATTGAACCTGGGTGGGAAAAAGAAGTCCCCAACGAAGGCATAGTCAGCAAATCCGTAGCAGCAATAGTCACCCGCGATGGCAATCCCAAAGGCATCAAAAACTGGGAAGATTTAGCCAAAGACGGAGTAAAATTAATTACCGCCGATCCCAAAACATCAGGCGTTGCTCGCTGGAATTTCCTCGCACTTTGGGGCTCGGTGATCAAAACCGGAGGAGACGAAACCAAGGCATTAGATTTTACTACTAAAGTCTACAAAAATGTCCCCATCCTGACTAAAGATGCCCGCGAAGCCACGGATGTATTTTTCAAACAAGGTCAAGGCGACGCCTTAATCAACTACGAAAACGAGATTATTCTGGCAGGTCAGAAAGGCGAAAAACCGACTTATACTATTCCAGAAGTGAATGTTTCGATCGACAATCCGATCGCGATTGTGGACAAAAACGTCACCAAACACGGCACGAAGGAAGTCGCCGAAGCATTTGTCAAATTTCTGTACACCCCAGAAGCTCAGCGAGAATTTGCCAAAGCCGGATTTCGCCCAGTAGATGCGACAGTAGCGGCGGAACCAGAATTTGCCCAAAAATATCCCCCCATCAAAACCTTATTTACGGCTCAAGACTTAGGAGGTTGGGGAGAAATTCAGAAGAAATTCTTCGATGATGGAGCTGTTTTTGACAAAATCCAGGGTTCAATTAAACAGTAATAGTGCGTTTCTCAAATAGACGAAGTAGGTTGGGTTGACGCGAGAGCGAAACCCAACACCTTACTCGAAATTAAGAGTTGGGTTTCGTACCTCAACCCAACCTACATATTTTTGATTTCACTCCATTGAGAACCGCTATAGTATTAGCTTGATTGGTTTTCGTTAAATACGATCTGTCAAACCCGCCCCGGAGCGCAATTATTCCCAATTCAAGGCTATTCAATTATGACTGTATCATCTCCAATCAATAACCCTCAATCTCCTATTCAGAATATCAAAAGGGCGATCGGCAAAATCACACTACCTTGGGGAATCACCCTCGGCTACCTCAGCCTAATGCTATTGCTCCCAGTTGCAGCAATGCTGCTGAAAGCCAGCACAGCAAACCCCGCCGAATTTTGGAAAATTGCCACCAGTCCGATCGCCCTTTCCGCCTACGATGTCACCTTCTTTACCGCATTAATTGCAGCATTAATTAACGGATTATTCGGCACATTAATTGCCTGGGTTTTAGTCCGCTACGACTTTCCCTTAAAACGGATTGTCGATGCGATCGTCGATTTGCCCTTTGCACTACCCACCTCCGTCGCAGGTTTAACTCTCGCCACAGTTTACAGCGATAACGGCTGGATAGGTTCACTTTTTGCACCCTTGGGAATCAAGATCTCCTTTACTCGCTTGGGCGTAGGTATAGCGATGATATTTATTTCCTTGCCATTTATAGTTAGAACCGTACAGCCAGTTTTAAACGAGATGGAAAAAGACATCGAAGAAGCAGCTTGGTGCTTAGGTGCTTCTCAATTTCAAACCTTCTGGCGAGTAGTTTTGCCGCCATTATTTCCGTCTATTTTAACCGGAGTTGCCCTCGGATTTTCGCGAGCGGTTGGCGAGTACGGATCTACTGTAATTGTCGCCTCTAACATACCGTTCAAAGATTTAATCGCGCCCGTATTAATTTTTCAAAGATTGGAACAGTACGACTATGCAGGAGCAACAGTTATCGGCACTGTCATGTTAGCTATTTCCTTAGCAATGCTGTTCGCAATTAATCTATTACAAGCATGGAGAAGACGCTATGACGGCTAAGATAAATTCATCCGCTGATTACAAATTTCCGCCCGCAGGTTCTAGTCGGATTCAGGAGAAAGCCTGGGTAAAACCAACTTTAATCGGAATTGCGATCGGCTATCTTGCACTTATCTTATTTATCCCCACTATCAACGTTTTTTACCAAGCTTTCAAAAAGGGAGTTGAGCCATTTTTTGCTAACTTAACATCGCCAGATTTTCTGTCCGCAGCGCAACTTACCCTGCTGATTACTCTGATAGTTGTGCCTGTAAATACAGTATTCGGTTTGTGTGCCGCTTGGGTCATCGGCCGCAACAAATTTCCGGGCCGCACGCTATTAATCAGCATTTTAGACGTGCCGTTTGCCATATCTCCCGTAGTTGCAGGTTTAATGATTGTACTGCTTTACGGTCGGCTCGGATGGTTCGGGCCGTGGCTGGAAGCTGCTGATATAAAGGTGATTTTTGCCTTCCCTGGAATGGTGCTGGCTACTGCTTTTGTTACCTTACCTTTTGTGGCCCGTGAAGTGATTCCTGTTTTGGAAGAAGTGGGAACCGATCAAGAAGAAGCGGCGAAAACTTTGGGAGCAAATGACTGGCAAATTTTCTGGAATGTCACGCTTCCGAGTATTCGCTGGGGATTGCTTTACGGAGTAATTTTGACTAATGCTAGAGCAATGGGAGAATTTGGAGCAGTCTCTGTGGTGTCGGGAAATATTGCCAAAAAAACGCAAACTTTACCTCTATTTGTAGAGGATGCTTACAAGCAGTACGCGACGCAATCAGCATTTTCTGCTGCGGTAGTTCTCGGTCTTTTAGCAGTTGTTACGCTCGTGCTTAAGGAGATTTTGGAACGGAAAACTAGCATTAAGGAAGTTGAGTAAAGTCAGTTGTTAGTCATTAGTAGGGTGCGTCGCTATCGACAATCTGCGTCTGAAGCTTGAAAATCTCGCAGCGACGCACCCTACAAGATCTTGGTGCAAGATGTAAGATGAAACAAACATTAGGAGGCTGAAATGTTAGACCAGAATATTAGCGAATCTGAATTTGAGCCGATCGACAATTTTCACAAAACGCAAGACTCAGACATTCCCAAATCCGACAGTGGCGACACCAGACAAACTCAAACCCGGATTCGCATTCGTGTTCCCAAAGAATACCATCAGGAACCTGTCATCTCTAACCTGATTTCTGAATATGGTTTGACGGTGAATTTTAATGCTGCTTTGTTGGGTGTCAAAACTTCCGATGACGGTTGGTTTGATTTGGAACTTAACGGTACTACTCAACAGATTGACAGTGCTCTGATTTATCTCAACGATTTAGATGTGGAAATCTGGAGCAATTCTAATAATCCTGTTGAGGAAAGTTGGTAATTAGTCTGTTGACGGTTGACGGTTGACGGTTGACGGTTGACTGTTGACTGTTGACTGTTGACTGTTGACGGTTGACTGTTGACTGTTGTTACTGGTTACTTGTTAGTTCCAATAACAAATAACCAATAACAAATAACAAATAACCAGTAACAAATAACCAATAACCAGTAACAAATAACCTGTTACCTGTTACCAATAACCAATAACCAATAACTATCGATCGCCCTCAGTAATTACTCGGTTGACATTGTTTATAAAATATGATAAACATTTTATTTTAAAATCAGAAGCTTCGTGCAGGTACCATAAAATAATTTTGTAAAAGCCGGAACAACATTCCCTTTTCAGACTTCTAAGCAATCAAATTAAGTAAATTATTGTAGCAATGCACAAAAATGCGTGGCTGTCAATAGATAAGCATATGTGGAAGCACGGGCGATCGCACAGGAAAAAGAGCGATCGCTCCTAAGCTTGGTTTGTGTTATCAATTTGATGTGCGTATACCAGAGGAGTTATATCATGGAATTTGACAAAACACGGAACCAACAGATTGTTTTTGTAGATTCAAAAGTTAAAGATTACCCAATTTTAACAGAAAGCACCCATCCCGATACAAAAGTTATTTTTCTGAAGGGCGATCGCGACGGCATCGAGCAAATCACAGAAACTCTTAAAACACGGGAAAACATTGCAGCCGTCCACATTTTGTCTCACGGTGCGGCAGCCAGCGTCCAAATCGGTGCAACAGAACTGAATCTGAGTAATATTGAAACTTATCGCGATCGGCTAGAAACATGGTTTGCTTTACCAGCAGAGGAAAACTCGAACTCTCGAATTACAGCTAAACCCGAAATTCTACTTTACGGTTGCAACGTCGCCGCCACAGAAGCTGGTATCGCTTTTGTGCAAAGGCTGAGCCAGCTCACCGGAGCAGAAGTTGCAGCTTCCGATAACTTGACAGGGAATGCCGCCTTGGGTGGAGACTGGGAATTGGAAGTTTCCACGGGGAAGATAGAGACGGCTTTGGCATTTTCTCAAGAGGCGAGAGAGGCTTATAGTGGTGTGTTAGGAACCTTTACCGCTACAGACTTTACCAGCCTAAACAACGCCATCCTCTTTGCTAACGTCCTGACCGATGCTGATGATATCAATATCACTGCTCCTATCACCTTCAGTGCCGGACAAGTTCTGCCTGTAATTACTAACCCTGTTAACTTTGTTGGCAGCACTACAACTGGGATTACGATCAACGGCGGTGGTAATAGCCGACTATTTTTCGTTGACACCACTGCTACAGTCACCTTATCTAACCTCACACTTCAAAATGGAGCCGCAACTGGCAAACCGGGAACTCTTGGTGGTGGTGGCGCGGCTGGCTTAGGAGGCGCACTTTTTATCAACAAAGGTACTGTCAAAATTGACAGCGTTACCTTTGCTAGCAATAAAGCAACAGGTGGTGCAGGTGCAACCGGAAACGGTGGCGCTGGTGGCAACAGCGACTTAAGCACTGGTAGCCCAGGCGGTACCCCTGGTGCGGCAGGGGCTGGTGGTCTTGGTGGTACTCCTAATGGCACTGGTGGTGATGGTGGCACCGCGGGTGGTGGTAGCTCAGGCTTCCCTGGTGGCGCTGGTGGCACTGGTGGCATTGGTGGTACTGGTGGAGCTACCAACGGCACTGGAGGCAATGGTAGTGTTGGTGGTACTGGCGGTACTGGAATCTTCGGTGGTGGCGGTGGTGCTGGCGGCACTGGTGGCGCTGGCGGCCCTGGTGTTGGTACTGGTAACGGTGGTAACGGTGGTAAGGGTGGTGCTGGCGGTGCTGGTGGTTTCGGTGGCGGTGGAGGCCCCGGTGGCGTTGGTGGTGCTGCGGGTACTGGTACTACTGCTGGTGCTGCGGGTACTGTTGGTGTCGGTGGTGCTGGTGGCTTTGGTGGTGGCGGTGGTGCTGGAAGCACTGGTGGTGCTAGTGGCGGTGGCGGAAGTGGTGCTGGCGGAACTACTGGCGGTGGCGGTGGATCGGGTCTAGGAGGTGCTATTTTCCTCAATACAGGCGGCATTTTAAATGTGAGCAACAGCACTTTTAGCGCTAATACAGTGACAGGTGGTGCTGCTGGGGGCAACGGTACTGCCGGTCAAGGCTTAGGCGGCGCGATTTTTGTCAACACAGGTGCTACAGCTAACCTAGCGAATACGACCATTACCCTCAACACTGCCAGCACCAATAGCGGCGGTGTTTCCTACGCTGGGACTTTCAACGCCAACAACACAATCATCTCTGGCAATACAGGCGGTGCTAATCCTGACATTACAGGTAACGTCGTATCAACAGGTGCCAACAACTTAATTGGCGTTGCGGCTTTACTTGGCCCCCTGCAAAATAATGGCGGTTTTGTTTCAACCCATGCCTTACTTGTTGGCAGCACTGCGCTCAATGCTGGCAACGCAGCCACTGCGCTCAACGCAATAACTGGTGCGGCTCTTACTACAGACCAACGCGGTACTCAATTCAATCAGCCCTTTGCACGCAGCGTCAACGGCGCGGTTGACATCGGCGCTTACGAATACGGCCCCACCGTTACGGGTCAAATTTTCAACGACAGCAACGGCAATGCGGCCAAAGACGGGACGGAAGCAACTGTCACAACTCCAGTCCAAAACTTTGTTGTTTATGTAGATGACAACAATAACAGCAGCCTAGATAGTGCTGAAAAGCGGGTGACTGTCGCAACGGGTGGGACTTACACCCTCCTCGACACCAAGAGTAATAGCCCCGTTCGAGAACAGGCAGTAACTAATTGGCAGCAAACTTTCCCGAAAGCTACCGCTACTCCCTACAACACAGGTATTGCTGACTCTAACAGCAAAGACTTTGGCAACTTCCAGTCCATGACCATTAATGGTCTCATCTTTGATGATAAAAACGGCAGCGGAGTCCAAGACTCAGGAGATACCGGATTAGACAACATCCCAGTCAACTTAATCAACTCCGTCACCGGAGCAACTATCACCACCCAAAACACAACTGCCACTGGTACTTACAGCTTCCCTAACCTTGGTCCGCTGACCGACGGTGCTACCTACCGAGTCCGCGAAGTAGTGCCGACAGGTTCCACAAAAACCACAGTCGATCCCGCCGACATCCCCCTCCAAAGCGGTCTAACTGTCGCTGTTCCAAACTTCGGTAACTTCAAAAACATCACCATTAGCGGCACCAAATTCGATGACAAAAACGGCAACAGTGTCCTAGATGCGGGAGAAGTTGCACCGGCAACTCCTTTTGATATTCAGTTACTTAACGCCGCCGGTGCAGTGGTCAAAACCCAAACCACAGCTACCACAGGCAACTACACCTTTACCGATGTTGGGCCAGGCACCTACACCCTAAAGGAAGTGGCACAGACTGGTTGGCAGTCAACTCTTGCCCCCGCTGGCAGCATCACTGCCAGCAGTGGTGTCAACATCACCAACACCGCAGCTACTCCCACCAACTTCGGTAACTTCCTGCTAGGCAAAATCGGCGGGATCAAATTTAATGACCTCAACAAGAATGGCACCCAAGATTTGCCAGCAGAACAACCACTAGGAGGCTGGACAATCTACCTGGATGCTAACAACAACGGCATTCAAGACGTAGTACCAGCCGAAACAGGCACCAACGCCGCTGTCACCGATGTCACCGGCAAATACCAGTTCACCAACCTGGTAGCAGGCACCTACAACGTCCGGGAAGTGCCACAAACCGGCTGGACACAAACGACGCCCCTAGCCAGCGCAGCTACGCCTACCCTTTCCGGCGCATTTACCATCCCCGTCGCCAGTGGCACAGACTCCCAAAACAACAACTTCGGCAACTTCAAGCCCAACTCGATTAGCGGTATCAAGTTCAACGACATCAACAAGAGTGGCTTCCTGGATGCAGGGGAAGCCGGACTAGCCAACTGGCAATTTTTCCTTGATACCAACAACAACGGCACTCTCGACACAGACGAACCCAAGGCAGACACCGATCCCGCCGGCAACTACAAATTCCTCAATTTGCCCGCAGGTACTTACAAGGTGCGGGAAGTACCGCAAACCGGTTGGACACAAACTACCCCCAACCCGGCAGATATTACTGTCACCAGCGGTCAAGACATCCCTAACATTAACTTCGGCAACTTCAAGTCGAGTACAATTAGCGGGCAAAAATTCAGCGATGCTAACAACAACGGCATCAAGGATACTGGGGAATTGGGGCTGCCGAACTGGCAAATCTTCCTGGATATCAACCAGGATGGCGTCTTTCAACAGACCGAACCCACGACTATTACCGATACCAACGGTAACTACACTCTGGTCAATATTCCCGTAGGCACTTACCAGGTAAGGGAAGTGCAGCAAAATGGCTGGACGCAGACTACTCCTAATCCGGCCCCGGTGACGATTGTTGGTGGTAATAGCATTACTGGTGTTGACTTCGGCAACTTTCTGCCCCAACCAGGTACGATCCGAGGTCTGAAGTTCCGAGACGGCAATAACAATGGCACTCAAGACAGCGGTGAACTGGGTTTGCCCGGTTTCCAAATTCAGTTAACTAATGTCACGCCCGGAGTAGTTGCTCCTACTCCTGTTACTGCCACTACAGACAATAGTGGTAACTACTTGTTCACGAACCTGACGCCGGGAACCTACCGCGTCCGGGAAATCGCGCAAACTGGGTTCACCCAAAGCACACCCAACCCTGCGGACATCGTGCTCGCTTCTGGGGCTACTGTCAGCAACATCAATTTCGGGAACTTCCCGACTCCGACTCCTGCACCGACTCCTGCACCGACTCCGATTCCGACTCCTGCACCGACTCCTGCACCGACTCCTGCACCGACTCCTGCACCGACTCCTGCGCCGACTCCTGCACCGACTCCTGCGCCGACTCCGATTCCAGAACCAACTACTCCTCTGAGCCCGCAAACGACTGATTTGGTCCGTCCAAATGACTTCCCCAGGGTCGAGACTCCTAATCAGTCCGCCAGTCCGATCGGGGGTAATGTGATCAATGGTCCTAACGGCGACGATACCATCGTCGGTAGTGCAGCCCGTGACTCTATCTTCGGCTTGGGTGGCAATGATTTGATCTTTGGGCGACAGGGCGGTGACTATATCAATGGCAATATCGGCAACGATACTGTCTACGGAGGTATTGATAACGATACTCTCCTTGGTGGCAAAGGCTTTGACCTGATCTTTGCCGATCGCGGCAACGATATCATTTATGGTAATCGTGGCAATGACTCCATCTCTGGCGATGAAGGTGATGATTTATCCTACGGTGGCAAAGGTGATGATGTCATGTTGGGCGGCATCGGCAACGATGTCCTCTTTGGCGATCAAGGTAATGACACTCTGTGTGGTGGCGACGATAACGATTCCTTACTTGGTGGCAGTGGCGATGATGTCTTGTTTGGTGACTTTGGCGATGACTTGCTGTTTGGTGGCCTTGGCAACGATACTCTGATTGGTGGCGACGGTAGCAACAGTTTCTTGTTGACAGATGGCAGTGGTTTGGACACGATTGTTGACTTCACCCAAGGAGTTGATGTGCTAGTTTTGGCGGGCGGTTTGGACTTTGGTCAACTGTCGTTTACTCAAACTAATGGATCGGCATCAATTAGCCTTGCTGGTACTGGTGAAGTTTTGGCTATTCTCAAGGGCGTGCGATCGAGCTTGCTAACTGCTCAGGATTTCAACGTATTGGTTTAGTCCGGTAGTTCGGCAGGGGTTTCAACCCCTGCCTCAAAGGTAGGGATACGGCAGTGCATTGGTGTCAACTTAAGAAATTTAGGATGCGATCGCACGAGCAATGAAAGTGACGATCGCTTAATACGACAACTCACTTGCGCGGCTGGCACTCAAGCGGGGTTAAAATCAGACCAAGTATCAGAGTGTGACATAGGCACTCAATTTTATGAGCCGAAAAGGTCCAGGGCGATCGGGTAATCCAGACCTGCGTCGAGGTGTAGTGGTTTGATGCTTTTACTGATAGTGGAAAGTTTTTCGTAACGAGGCTAAGAAAGAAAACAGCCTAGGTCGTTATCCGTACATTATCGAGTGGAACCCTGTATAAAGATGAAATAATAAAAATGGGGCTGTACCGCTCGAACCCCTGCAATCATCAGGTTCGCTTAGTATCTGTATTATGGGGGAAAACTTGGTACTACTACCTTACGAATGTAAAAAACCCACAAAAATTATCGGCAAGACAGGTATGCGAATTGTATCGCCGTCGCTGGAGAGTAGAAGAGGCATTTTTACTTACCAAACGTTTGCTAGGGTTATCTTATTTATGGGTGGGTGGAAATAATGGGGTAGAAATTCAAGTCTATGCTACTTGGATATTTTATGCAGTTATCAATGATTTATGTTCATCAGTAGCCGTGGAGTTAGGTCAACCCAAAGAACGCATTTCAGTAGAGATGGTATTTCGTGGATTATATCATTTTTCACATTATTTATTAAGGGGTAAAATGACAGATGCAGTCACCTACTTAGTCGAGCATCATAAAATGTTGGGTCTGATTAAACAAGAGCGAAAGCGGCACCGGGACAATGCCGCCATCGAGCGAGAAATTTGGGAGTCAACTGTTTAAGTTGACACGAATGGGCACTGCCGTCTCCTAATTTATTAAATAAGTGTCTCCTAATTTCTTAAATAAGACAAGATTGACATATTAATGAAACAATTGATTTGGATAGTTCTATTTATATTTGCGTTTGGGGCTGTCGGTTGGGGTTCCTATTCCTGGCAGAATTTGTCGCCAGTCCCCGAAGTTCGGAGTGAGATTGGCATTTCCCAAAACTCCTCTCCTTCAGCATTTCCTGAAAAACTAGCAGTTAATTTTCCCCAAATTGACGAGTCTCGTTTGTGGAAACACGTTACAAGTTTAGCAGGAGAACGCGAGGTCGATGCCGATCGCACTTTCAGCAAAAACTACATTTCCCAACAACTGCAAATATCGGGATTTTCCCCGCAATTACAGCCCTTCGATGGAGGAATCAACGTCTTCGCCGAAAGAAAAGGTACGGATTCAAAGGCTGGTGCAATTCTGGTGGCGGCCCACTATGACACTGTACAAAAATCACCCGGTGTTGATGACAATGCTACGGGAGTTGCCGCAGTTTTAGAAGTAGCGCGGCTGCTAGCTTCTCGTCCCACACATCGGACACTGCAAGTAGCATTTTTTGATAGAGAAGAAATCGGACTTTTAGGTAGTTTAGCATTTACTGGTAATGCAGGAAGGTTGAAAGATTTACAGGGAGTGATAGTCTTGGATATGGTAGGTTATGCCTGTCATACTTCGGGATGTCAGCGATATCCCCAAGGGTTGACACCAAAACCTGTTTTAGATGCCACGGGGATGACTTCTTCGGACAAGGGAGAGTTTATCGCAGTGGTTGGTGATGCGGAACATCCGTTGCTATTGGGAGCTTTTGCGGAGTCTGGAACAACTAATTTACCACCAATTATGACGTTGCCGGTGCCTTTGAAAGGGGTGTTGACTCCTGATGTTTTGCGGAGCGATCATGCGCCTTTTTGGTATAAGGGAGTTGGTGCGGTTTTGGTGACTGATACGGCAAATTTGCGATCGCCTCATTATCACAAATCTACCGATACTTTAGCAACTATCGATCGCGTTTTCTTTGCCGGTTCTGCTCAAATTGTGGTGAATGCTACTGCTAAGTTATTGGAAATTCAGTAATTGGGAATTGTCAACTAAGTAGCCGGACATAAATAAACAAACAAACAATGTCATTGTTTGTTTTTGTCCAGCTACTTAATTAAAAAAGCGATCGCACAAACTGCACTCAACTCTTCTCCTGCTTCTCATCCGATGGCGGGGGCTGTTGTTTCATTTCCTTTTGACGTTCTCTGGCTGCTTGCTCCAAAATGAATGCTGACAAGCTAAAGCCAGCGCTGAACTTTCGTCGGGCCCGCGCTGGCTGATGGCTCCCCACATACACAAGGAGACAATTCCTATGATAAAGCCTGTGAACGACGGCAACGAATATAGCAATCCTAAATCATTTGTGAACTTCTTACCCCCTCCCCTTAATAAGGGGAGGGTTGGGGTGGGGTGAAAATCTTTACGACTCATTTAGGATTGCTATATAACCGCGGCTATCAACAAGCTGTGAATGATTTTGGCATCACGCAACTGCTGTCGCGTATCCGCAGCTACTCTGATGAGGATATGGATAATTTTCAGTCGATTAATCCTCCATCAATTCTTCAATCTCCTATTCTTCAATCTAAAATCTAAACTCTAAACTCTAAAATCGATTGACTTGTTCTACCTACAGAGGGAGTGCAAATAAGAGCCTGAACCAATACTATTAATTTAAGTACAAATTCTCAGACTAAATACAGACAAGGAGAAACCCATGAGTATTGAAGATAGAGCCAAGGCAACTGCCAAAAATGTCGAAGGCGCAGCTCAAGAAACTCTAGGTAATGTGACTGGCGACCCCAAGGATAAAGCAGAAGGCAAAGCCAAACAAAAACAAGCTGAAACGAGCCACGCAGTCCAAGACGCAAAAGATGCCGTCAAAGATGTAATAGACAAAGCCTAACATTTGGTGAAAGGGTCTCAATGCCAGACCCTTTCAACTCTTCAAAATGTTTTTAAAATGGAGGAAAAAAGGTGAATTTACTTCAGCAGAGCCGCCAAATAATTGTTGGGCTACTTTTGGTTTTAATACTAAGCTTTACCACAGCTTGCACGACAAGTGTTTCAGCTCAAAAACCGATGAGTGCACCTGTAGCGATTGGTGGTAGTCGGGGTAGTTACGCGCAGCTAGAACGCGGGAATACCGCAGCAGGCCAAGATTTTGGTCAATGGGTAACAAAGACAGCTAATGGACTGGTTCAGGATGCCTACGTGCGTGACAACAACAAGTTGGGAGTTGTGATTACCCCGCAAGTCCGCCCTACAGAAGTCAAGGATTTGGCGAAATCTTTAGCACAAGGTTTTCACAAAAATTTTCCGAATCAGGATGTCAGTGTTTTGGTTTATGCGCCAGATAAAAAACTGATTTTGACTGCCAAATACGACCAGCAATCGAATCAGATTGAATACAAGTCTTGACCGAGTTTGTAAGTTGCGAATATCGCCAATTTGTGGTTTAGTATACCACTAATTATTGGCAAACAAGTCTCTGTTTGAGACACAGATGTTGTCTAGATTGGAAAATAATTACGATGAGTACCAGCGATAATTACAAGCGTCAAATCATGAGCGATTTGGCAAGTGGCGATCGAGAAATGATGCCAGAAACATCCGCCCAAGAATACGAAAACTTTGATGATTTTGCTCAGCGAACTTCGCCCCAGGAGCGCAAACAATTATTTGGTCATTCTCTGAATCACGACTCCTTGCCACCTGCTCAATTGGAACCGGAATTGCAAAAAGCGATCGCCCAAATTAAACCCAATGAACGGGATGACGTGGCGCGGGAATTTCTCAAGCATTTGAGCAAGAGAGGATTGAACGATCGCACCTTGGAACAACAGCTAGGGCTTTCTACTCACAACGCTAGCCGAATGAATGCTGACGATGTTACCAAACTAGCCTCGTTTACCTATCACAATCACCCGGATGTTTTCCGAGAAGTGTTAGCCGAACAGCCCAGTTTGATGAAGTTTTTGGGAAATCCAATTGTGGCGGGTATTTTGGGGATAGTTGCTGCCAAGTGGCTCACCAACCGCAAATAGTCTCGCATTCAGACAAGCCTAAAAGTTAATGTTGAAAGCAAATAAAGGGCGATCGTCAGTGCGATCGCCCTTTAACATTTTATTCTGACGCTGTATTAAAGCCAATCCCCAATCCCCAATTCCCAATCCCCAATGCCCCATGCCCAATTCCCAATTCCCAATTCCCAATGTAGGATGAAGTGTTGCCGTGAATTAGAAAAAAAGATGAACATATCCTCTATTTGGCGAAAACTCCGCAGCCAGCAAGCCGTGGGCTTGAGTGTACTCTTAGCAGTTTGCCTCATATTCATCGGTTGTTCCCCCGCCCAGTCAGCCGGTGGCAATCCAGTCGATCCCAAGTTAAAAGAACAAGTCTTGCAGATTATCCGCGAAAACCCGCAAGCAATTTTGGAGTCGGTACAAGCATATCAGCAAGAAAAGCAGCAGTCTCTCAAAGCAGCGCAGCAGTCATTTTTGCAGGAGATGAAAACTAATCCTAAATCTTCGATCGGCGATTCTCCCAATACCGGTGCAGCCTCACAACAGATTGTACTGTTAGAATTTTCCGATTTTCAATGTCCGTTTTGCGCCCGCGCTCACGATACAGTCAAGCAGTTTATGGAAAAACACCAGGACAAAGTTACTTTAGCCTACAAACATTTTCCCCTAACCTCAATTCATCCTCAAGCGCTACCAGCAGCCAAAGCAGCCTGGGCCGCCCAACAGCAAGGCAAATTCTGGGAATACTACGATGCTTTGTTTGAGGGACAAAAACAGTTAGGGGAGGAACTTTACGGATCTCTTGCCCAAAAACTCAATCTCAAAGTAGATAAATTCAACACCGATCGCAACAGTCCCGCCGCCGAAGCCGCCATTCAGAAAGACGTGCAACTAGCTCAAAAATTGGGAATAGAAGGCACTCCGTTCTTTATTATGAACGGCAAAACCTTCTCCGGGGCGATCGAGCTTGCTGAAATGGAAACCATTCTCGCTAGTCTCTCCAAATAGTTTCACCAAGAAATTGGGTTTGAAGCCCCGTCCTTCCAGGACGGCTTTGTGCTAGAATGTAGGTGGTTGAAATCCCCGCCTAAGAGTGCAGCGATATATACTCATCAGAGTTGAAACCGGGACTGCTCAAGAAATAGGGAAAGACTGAAGGGCAATGGTTATAATCCAACCTGGAAGCAAAACAAAAGTATTGTTAGTTAAAACAAAACGATACATATAGTCGGGATAGGGCATTGCCACGACTCTAAACGGACAGGTCGGAAGAGTAAGACAACCGGGCGTTGCATCATCCGATGAAGTGTCAAGAATCCCCGCTCGTTTACGACGGGGAGTATGTCAAAGCGTTACGAGACACAGCCTCTAGAAATACTTTCCCAGCCTCCAGGCTGGGAACAATGAAAACCAGAAAAAGCTTTTCATGGGCGGGCTCCCAGCCCAGCCCACAATCAATTTTACTCTTCGTGGAACAGGCATCTTGCCTGTTCTTGAGAATAGTAGAAGATGTTAGGATTGAGAATTAAATAACATTGACTTCCGTAGGTTGGGTTGAAGCATGAAACCCAACATTCCCAAGGCGTTGGGTTTCGTCCCGGTTCCTGAGCGGAGTCGAAGGGCAACCCAACCTACACAAGTTATTTAATCTGCGATCCTTAGTTAAACAGCAGCCAACTGTGGAGTCGGACGCTTGCTGTTGCGGATACCCTCGATCGCACCTGCATAATCCTTCGCCTTAAACACAGCAGAACCAGCCACGATCGCATTTGCGCCAGCTTCCAGCACCTGCCAAGTATTGTCCACCTTCAAACCACCATCCACCTCAATCCAAGGATCGAGACCTCTCTCATCGCACATTTGGCGCAACTGGCGAATTTTCGGCAAAACAGTCGGAATAAAACTTTGACCACCAAAACCCGGATTGACGCTCATAA
This sequence comes from Tychonema bourrellyi FEM_GT703, assembly GCF_002412335.2. GTDB lineage: Bacteria > Cyanobacteriota > Cyanobacteriia > Cyanobacteriales > Microcoleaceae > Microcoleus > Microcoleus bourrellyi. Next base: position 32,277 of record NZ_NXIB02000013.1, on the reverse strand, counting down.
TCAGCACCAAATCGCAAAGTTCCAGCACATACTCAATCAACTCCAGTGGCGTCGAAGGATTGAGAACCACACCTGCTTTCTTGCCCAATTCCCGAATTTGACCCAGGGTACGGTGCAAGTGAGGCGAAGCATTGTGCTCAGCGTGAACCGAAATAATATCAGCACCAGCCTTAGCAAAGTCCTCGACATACTTCTCCGGCTCCACAATCATCAAGTGGACATCGATGATTTTGGTAGTAACAGGACGAATTGCCTCAACAATCAGCGGTCCGATCGTAATATTAGGAACAAAGCGACCATCCATCACATCTACGTGAATCCAGTCAGCCCCAGCTTGATCGACAGCTTGAATCTCTGCTCCAAGACGGCTAAAATCGGCTGATAATATGGATGGAGCAATAACGATCGGTTTTTGGGATTTGGTCATGGCTTAGTTGGTTCTCCTGTCTGCTGTGCTGTATCCAGTTTATCAAAAATGCGGCTCTGGGGGCTGAGAAATTTTGAGTTTTGAGTTTTGAGTCTTAATTTGTGAAATTTCATGAAAAACAGAGATCCCTTAGACAATCCTGAACTCGATCGCATCAGTCTGTTTGTGTTATTGATTCCTGTCATCGGATTTTTCCCCGCCCTGTGGAAACTTTACCGCCGCGAAGGGAGCCCCGAACACAAAGCCGTCAGCCGCTTAGCAATCGCCCTTGCTCTTAGTTGGCTCTTAGGGCATATTTTTCTAGAAGCGGTCGCCATTTCTGCGGAATCTGGGACACTTCCCATGTTATTAATGAGTAGCCTGTTGACCACCAGCTATTTCATAGTCAGTCTCGGCCTGATGTTTCGCCTCGGTCAACGCCAACCACTCTGGCTACCCGGAATTAGCCACGTAGCCGAAAAAATCATCGGCAAACATCTATCATAATTCAGGGTTATTCTAATCCCTTAACCTATTGCTTGATGGCGTGTTCAGGTTGATACTACAAATTGCCATTATCTTTTTTTATTCTTATTGTGTGTGAGGAAGCCAGTGCCAGCTCAAAAAAATCCTAATCAAGACCCTACCCAACAACCAGCAGCTCAAACTTCAACCAGCAAATCTACCGAGCCTCACCGAGGCCGTTGGCTGGGATTTGGTTTTGGTTTAGCTGGAGTCGCCATGCTCTCAGCCACCGCCGGAGCACTTCTAGCCGTTTCTCTGTCCACAACCCCGCTTCAGCAGCAGAAGTTGACTCCCGAAGAAGCGGCAGTGTTTTCTCAAGGCGATATGGCTAAGCTGAGCATGAAAATGCCTGAGCTGACTCGCCCAGTCAATATTTTAGTTTTAGGACTTAAGGTTCTGAGTTCAGACATCAACGGCCAGCCCGACAAGGACAAGGGATATGAAGTCTGGGAAAACTCTTTTAAGGGGTTAACCGATACCATGCTGCTGGTGAGGTTCGACCCTCAAAATAAAAAATTAAGCGTGCTTTCTATTCCGCGAGATACCCGCGCCTATGTTGAAGGTAGAGGCGAGGTAAAAATCAATGAAGCTAATTACTACGGCGGCCCTGCATCCTCAGCCAAATCAGTCAGCGGACTCCTGGGCGGGGTGGGAATTGACCGCTATGTCACACTGAATATTCAAGGCATAAAAAGCTTAGTTGATGCCATTGGTGGCATTACGATTAATGTCCCTAAAGACATGAAGTATACCGATGAAAGTCAGCATTTATATATAGATTTAAAGGCTGGCAAACAGCATCTGAACGGCGAACAAATCGTGCAGTATTTGCTTTATCGCCACGACAATTTGGGCGATATCGGTAGAGTACAGCGGCAACAATTGTTGATGCGCGCTTTTGTAGAACAAGAAGTTAATGTCGGTTTGCTTTCTCGACTGCCGAATATTTTGTCGGTGATTCAGTCTCACATTGACACAAACTTGAGTATTGAGGAATTAGTGGCATTGGCAGGTTTTGCGATTAAAACCGATCGCTCTAGCGTGCAGATGTTGATGGTTCCCGGCAAATTCAGCGATGCCAAGGATTACAAAGCAAGTTACTGGTTGCCCGATCAAAATGCGATCGAAACTCTGGTAGCCGAACATTTTGACTTCGGTCAAAATACTTGGACAATCGAGAATGCTGATGCGACTTTTCTGAAGGTGGCGATTCAAGATAGTACCGGAAATCAAGCTGCTGTTGAAGAATTTGTCAAGACTTTGACTCAAGCTGGCTATCGGAATGTTCATGTTTATAAGGATTGGCCAGAAGCGTTGGAGGTAACTACTTTTGTGGCTCAAGATGGCGATATTAAAGGTGCTCAAGCGATTCGCCAGTCTTTGGGTTTTGGGGATGTACTGGTTGAGAGTACGGGTTCTTTGCAATCGGATGTGACTATCAGATTGGGCAAGGATTGGTTGAGTAAAAAGTCTCAGTCCGGCCGGGGATTTTAAAACGGGATTTTAAATTTGGTATTTGGTATTTGTAGGGACACAGCACTGCTGTGTCCTCTTTTTTGCTTTAAAATCAGAATTAGCCAAGGTCTTAGGCAACATAAGGTTAATCTCGATCGCCCACAGGTAAGCTCAGTATAAACCCTGTTTGACCAAGTATGGCAGCATCTAGTTTGATATCGCCGCCGTGAGCCCGTGCGATTTCCCGTGCTAAGCTGAGCCCCAATCCCGATCCTTCAATTTTTTGAGTCTGAGTGGAGTCGCCGCGATGGAAGCGATCGAAAATGCGATCGCCCTCGCTCAAAGAAATATCTTGAGAACTATTGACAATTTTCACAATTACTCTTTTTCCCTGACACTTGGCCTGTAACTTGAGCCAACCTTGTGGCAAATTATACTTAATCGCATTACCAACCAGATTTTGCAAAACCTGCACCAGCAAATCGCGATCGCCCTTGATAAATAAATTAGGAGAAATTGCCATTTGCACTTCCAAATCTGGTGCTAAAAGTTCCATATCTTCGGCAATTTCTGCTAACAAAGCCGACATATTCACCTCAACCCAATTTAAGCTCATGCGTCCGGCATCTGCTAGGGAAAGTAGTAAAAGTTTACGGGTAATTTCAGTCAATCGGCGCACTTCATCCAATAAGTTACTGACGGTTTGTTGGATCTCGGAACCTGGTTCAGATTGATGCAAAGCTCGTTCTAGTTGACCTTGTAAAATAGCCAGCGGTGTTTTGAGTTCATGGGCTGCATCTCCACTAAATCGAGAAGCTTGCTGAAAACTCCGTTCCAGACGTTCTAGCATCTGATTGAACACAAAAATTAACTCTAAAAACTCGATATCTGTTGAACCAATAGGGACGCGATGATCTAGCCCTTGTACAGTGACATTTCTGATTGCTGTAGTGAGTCGCCCAATGGGATACAAAATACTCCGCGATATCACCCACGCTCCACCGGCTACGAGTACAAGAACTACGGGAATTGATATGAGAAAGATATTACCAATTGATGCCATTTCTAGATCGATCGCCTGTAAGTTAACGGCGATCGCTACCTGAGTCTGAGGAGAATGAATCGCGCCCACACGCCAAACAGCCTTTCTACTACGCCTTGTTGCTAGCTTAGCCTGGAAAACTTGAGGAAAATCGGGTCGATCGCGCGGAGGTCTTCTTTCTCTTGGTGAGAATGAATTAGGGCGATCGGGTTGAGGATGCCGATCGCGCGGAGGTCTTCTTTCTCTCGGTGAGAATGAATTAGGGCGATCGGGATGTGGTGGATCGAGTGGAGCGATTGGAGACAGTGGATAGGGTGGATGTGGTGGAGGGGGAGGTTCTAATTCAAAAGGTATTCTATCAGGATCGGGAGGGGGTTGGGGCAGCGATCGCCATAGTGAATTTGCATCAAGTCCATCTTGCCACTGGCGCGATCGGTAGAGCAAATTACCATCTCTATCATTCACGAGCAAAGCCACGGTTGTTGCTCCATTCATGCCCAAAACCGATGGTAAAGAATCAGTATAAGTCTCCCATTGGGTCGATTGCGGGCGGGTAGATTGGATTAACTGATTCTTGATTTCAGCATCAAGACGCTTTACCTTAGCATCGTAAATTAACCACCACGAAACAATACTAAAGCCCATCAGAGCAATACTTGCTAGAACAGCAGAAAATAGAGTAATCCGAAAGCGAAAAGATTGCAGTTTCATGATGGGGAATCTGGTTTGCGAAACCGATAGCCAACGCCCCGCACGCTCTCAATCCATCCCGTACCGCCGATCGGTTCAATTTTTTTGCGAATGCGTTGAATGCACACATCTACCACATTCGTATTCGGATTAAAATCATAGCCCCAGATATGTTCGAGGATTTGCGTGCGGGTGAGTACCCTACCGGGCGATCGCATCAGATATTCCAACAGATTAAACTCGCGGGTGGTAAGTTCTACCGCATGGCTATCGCAGGTAACTTCTCGGAGAATGCGATCGAGCTTAACTGGGCCAACAGCGATCGTATTTTGGCCGCCGTCAGCCCGTCGCACCACAGCATAGATCCGCGCAATTAACTCCTCAACAAAAAAAGGTTTGGCCAAATAGTCATCAGCACCGAGATGTAAGCCTTCAATGCGATCGTCTAGTTCATTACGAGCCGTTAATAAAATCACGGGTACATTGCGTCCAGCCTTTCGCAGCAGTTTGAGAATAGATAATCCATCTTTTCCGGGCAAAACAATATCCAGGACGATCGCATCGTACTGATTATCCATCGCGCGATCGTAGCCATCATTACCATTATCGCAATAATCCACGACAAAGCCTTGTTCTTTCAAACCAATACAAACAAAATTGGCGATTTTTGCTTCATCTTCAACGTATAGAACATTCATAGATTTAGATGGAGTTGGGCATTGGGCATTGGGCATCGGGCATTGGGAATTGGGAATTGGGCATTGGGCATTGGGCATCGGGCATTGGGCATTGGGCATCGGGCATTGGGCATTGGTAGCTCATCACAAATAACAAATAACAAATAACAAATAACTACTGACCGATTCGGTGGTGATTATACCGTCATCATTGATCGAACTAAATTACAAAATTGTAATCTATCCGCAGATTTGCAGGTAATGTTTCGGGAGTTTAATGTGGCTGTCAACATTTTCGTAAATCTCATGAAAATTGCTTCACTACTCGCATTACCTGCTATAGCCTTGCTGCTGGGATTTAACAGCTTGACTTTTCCCGATCAAACTACAGCTAGTTCTAACTCATATGTTGCACCATGCTCAAGAACGGGCAAGATGCCCGTTCCACAAGAAAATTTACTCTTTGTGGAACAGGCATCTTGCCTGTTGCCTTCCAGAACGGGCAAGATGCCCGTTCCACAAGAAAATTTACTCTTTGTGGAACAGGCATCTTGCCTGTTGCCTTCCAGAACGGGCAAGATGCCCGTTCCACAAGAAAATTTACTCTTTGTGGAACAGGCATCTTGCCTGTTGCCTTCCAGAACGGGCAAGATGCCCGTTCCACAAGAAAATTTACTCTTTGTGGAACAGGCATCTTGCCTGTTGCTGAAAGAGGTGCAATATCTCAGTTCTAATACTCTACTAGCCCAGAGCCCACCCGAACCCAGTCAAGAGCGCAGACATCCGCCCCGTATAGATTTTGCCGCTGCGGCTAAACAATTAGGAGTCACCGAAGCTCAGTTAATCGAAGCATTGGGGCTACCCACCAAACCGCCCGCGCCACCAAGTGACAATAATTGTCCGCCCCCTCCACCGCCCCCTCGTTTAGATATTCCCGGTGCTGCGAAAAAGTTGGGAGTCACCGAAGCACAGTTAATTCAAATTTTGGGCATTCCACCGCGTCCACCGGGCGATCGTAATTTACCTCAAAATTCGGAAAAACGCTAATTTCTCTAGATTACAAAACTGTAATCCCAGCACAGGGATAAATGTCATGTTTAACCAGCTTAATGATTGTAGCGACTAAATCAAAGGGCGATCGAGAATTCATTTCTTTAGCCTGACAACTGATTCAAACTTAGAAAACTAATCAAGGGAATTACACCATGTCACAACTATTTCCTAATCCTAAGTCAATTAATCCACTTGCTCAACCTCCCGAAAACCCAGCCGCACCCGGCAATCCACCACGTCCAAATCCAGGCGCACCCGGCAATCCACCACGTCCAAATCCAGATACACCCGGCAATCCACCACGTCCAAATCCAGATACACAACTTACCAGTTCTGCCCTACCTCCCCAAAACCAAACTCCACCCCCTCCGCCAGCTAACAGTATCAACACCACAGCAGGAAACGACAATATTACCGGAGATAGTTTCGAGAACTTCTTCGTCGCTAGTATCGGCACTGATAGCATCAATGGAGGATTAGGCACGGATACAATCAGCTATCTTTCCCTGGGAAGTGGCATTACGCTTAAGGCTCAAGGCCTTGTCAGCAAAGGTGCTGCGGGTAATGATACGCTGCAAAGCATAGAAAACATAATTGCTCCTTTAGGACAGATTAATACGATCGATGCTTCTACAGGTAGCGGCACAGCTTCTATTAATGTGGATTTGTCGCAGAATCAGTTGGCCGTTAACAATATACCCACTATAGGCACTCTGAATTTTACTGTAGAGAATTTCGTTAATGTCACAGGTACTCCGAATGTAGATGTCCTTACCGGAAACATCGAAAACAATACTTTAGTAGGAGGAGATGGTAACGATACACTCTCTGGTTTGGCTGGCAATGATACGCTAATTGGAGTAAATCCCTTGAGTGCTACACCCGGAATTAATGAAACGGATACGCTGATTGGCGGTCAGGGTCGAGATATTTTTGTACTAGGAGATGCCACCAAGACATACTATAGTGGCACCGGATTTGCATTGATTCAAGATTTTGAGCTAGGAATCGATCGCATTCAATTACGTGGGAGTCTTTCCAACTACAATATTGTTGGTAACTCCATCAATTTAGCTGGTACTTCTGACCAAATTGCTGTCCTTCAACCTGGCTTGAATGCTCAGAACTTGACTCCTGATAATTTCCTGTTTGTGTAATATCAATTCTGGAGGAGACGGCAGTGCCGTTTCCCTACCCAAAATAATATTGTAGGGACACGGCACTGCCCATTGGTGTCAACTTAAGCCTGAAAGCCCGACAGGGGTTTCAACCCCTGTCGGACTTATGTTCAACTAAATTGCTGGAAAACAGGTGTATTAATTTATTTTTCGCTATTTGTATCGTCTCGCATTATCCATACAGTAGCCTATATTCGTGGTCTTCAACCATTGCGTAATATAGTCTATCAACTTGGGATTTTGGTGATGTTTGCTCTATGCAGCCATATTGTCTGGACTGTGTTTATGAGTTAATCTTGACAAAATCCAATAATTATAGTAAGTGAGTTCAGAAATTTTGTCAAACTAATCTCGATCGCGCGTCCGTGCCCGAAGCAACAGGCTACAATCAGATTACGTTTGCTTTCCATAACAATACTATTTATAGCTTGAACTTCTCAGTGCCCAATAACCACACCTCAACACAATCCTTTCAATTTGACTCCATCGACAGCGCCCTCGCAGACCTCAAAGCAGGTCGGATGCTGGTAGTAGTCGATGACGAAAACCGCGAAAACGAAGGCGACTTGATTTGTGCCTCCCAATTTGCCACGCCCGACAACATCAATTTTATGGCCGTGCACGGGCGGGGTTTGATTTGTCTGGCCTTGACCGGCGATCGCCTCGATCGACTCGAATTACCCCTCATGGTCAGTAAAAATACTGACAACAATCAAACCGCCTTCACCGTCAGCATCGATGCTGTCAACGGTGTTAGCACCGGTATCTCCGCTGAAGACAGAGCCCGCACCATCCAAGTTTCCATCCACCCGGACACCAAACCTCAAGACTTGCGTCGTCCCGGTCATATTTTTCCCCTACGTGCGATCGACGGTGGAGTCCTCAAACGCGCCGGCCACACCGAAGCCTCCGTTGACCTCTCCAGACTCGCCGGGCTCTATCCCAGCGGTGTCATCTGCGAAATTCAAAACCCCGACGGTTCAATGGCTAGGTTGCCCGAATTAATCGTGTATGCCAAAACCCACAACCTCAAAATCATCAGCATTGCTGATTTAATTAGCTACCGACTGAAGCACGATCGATTTGTCCGCCGCGAAACCGTCGCCAAATTGCCAACTCAATTCGGCGATTTTATGATTTATGCCTATCGCGACACTCAAGACAACTCCGAACACGTTGCCGTTATCAAGGGCGACCCGGCAGAATTCAAAGACAAACCCGTCATGGTGCGAGTACACTCCGAATGTTTGACCGGTGATGCTTTGGGTTCCGTGCGTTGCGACTGTCGGATGCAGCTACAAGCCGCACTGAAAATGATTGAAAATGCTGGTTCAGGTGTCATAGTTTACTTGCGCCAAGAAGGTCGGGGAATTGGACTGGTGAATAAACTAAAAGCTTATTCCCTGCAAGATATTGGATACGATACCGTAGAAGCCAACGAGCGCTTGGGATTTCCCGCTGACTTGCGGAACTATGGTGTCGGAGCGCAAATTCTCAACGATTTGGGAGTTAAGCAAATTCGGTTGATTACCAATAACCCCCGCAAAATCGCCGGGTTGAAAGGTTACGGAATTGAAGTAGTCGATCGCGTCCCTCTACTCATTGAAGCCACAGATTATAACTCTATTTATCTGGCAACAAAAGCCGAAAAACTCGGTCATTTGCTGCTGCAAACTTATTTAGTAACAGTGGCAATTCAGTGGGAAGAAACGAAGGAAGAAGGAAGAAGGNAAGGAGAAGAAGGAGAAGAAGTTTTAATTCCGGGACTGCAATCTGCAATTGCTAATCGGTACGAACACTTGGAAAAACTGCGGCATTTGGCTGCAAGTCGCGATTTATTGCTGCAAGAAGAAGCGCGACCTGTGGGAACAGCCCTGTTCGGACAAAACTCCTTAATCGTTCACCTTGGCTTCGATCAAGCTGGACTCGCAGCCCCGGATTGGTATGAACAAATAAACCATCCTTACACAGAGGCGATCGCCCAAATTCTCTCCGAAATCAGCACCTGGCCGGATTTACAAAGATTAGAATTCATGGTTTCCGCCGGTGCCGACCCGCTCAAACTCCTGCAAGTACAGCTCGATCGCGAAACATTCCCTTTGTCGGAATTAGTCGGAATTTGCGATCGGCTCAAACCTCAAAAAATCTACAGTTTTGCCGCTATTCCCGATTCTGCCCTCGAAATGTCAAGCTAGGTTCAGAAATAGAGAGGGCAAATTGAAATGGAAATGAATGTTGGTGACTTTCTCAATCGGCTCGACCTCAGAGGACAAGCCCTCAAAGGCATCAACCTCAGCGGCGCAGAACTCCGAGGAGCAAACCTCAGAGGAACCGACCTCAGAGAAACCAACCTCAGCGAAGCTATTCTCAGGTATGCAGACCTGATAGAAGCCGACCTCACCGGAGCCAATCTCAGGGGGGCGGATTTAGCAGAGTCATTTCTCAATTTAGCCAACCTCACCAGAGCCGATTTGACAGGTGCTGTCCTCAGAGAAGCTACTCTCGTAGGAGCTGAACTTTTCGGGACTAATCTCCAACAAGCAAGTTTGATCAAAGCCAATCTAGTTGGAGCCAATCTAGCTGAAGCCAACTTAAACAGAGCCAACCTTAGCGGGGCAGATTTGCGGGGAGCTCAGTTGCTCGACACCATTTTAGACAAAGCTGTCTACAACAACCGGACTGTGTTTCCCCATGATATTGACCCCGCTGCAATGGGAGCATTGTTGCTAGGTCCCAATGCTTCGCTCCCCGGCTTAAATCTGTCTATGGTTGATTTAACCGGAGTCGATTTAAAAGGAGCAGATTTGCGACGGACAAACCTATGCGACGCTATATTATTTGGAGCAAAACTCGATCGGGCAAACCTAACAGGAGCCAACCTCAGCGGAGCCGACTTGAGGGAAGCCAATTTCAGTAGCACCATTTTAGAAAAAGTTGTTTACAGCAACAAAACATTGTTTTCAGAAGGCATTGACCTCAGTATCGCCGGTGCTTATTTAATTGCTCCCAATGTATCATTGCAAGGATTAAACTTGACTGGAGCAGACTTGAGCGGATCAGATTTAAGCGGAGCTAATTTGAGCGGTTCTAACTTAAGTTCAGTAAACCTAAAAAATGTAGACCTCAGCAGAGCCAGCTTAAAAAAAGCCTACCTCAAAGGTGCAAACTTGGAGGGAACAGATTTGAGAGGAGCGGATTTAACTGGCGCAATTTTGCACCAAGTAAACTTGATCTCTGCCGACCTCCGGGGTGTAGACTTAACAAGGGCTGACCTCACCGGTGCTAATTTGAGCAATGCCGATTTGAGGGAGACAGATTTAACCGGGTCTACTTTGTTGTTCGCTAATTTGAGCGGAGCCGATTTGAGAGGTGTAGACTTGACAAAAGCCGACCTCAGCGGCGCTAACTTAAACGAAGCCGACCTCAGAAAAGCAGATTTAATGAGGGTAAATTTAGAAGGAGCGGATTTGACTGAGGTAGATTTGAGCGATGCTCATTTATTTCGAGTTAATCTCAAAGGTGCTAATCTGAAAGGTGCAAACCTGAAGGGGGCAAGTTTTAAGCTTGTGTTTTTGAATGATGCTCATTTGAGCGAAACAGATTTGACTGATGTTGAGTTTAGTCCGAGTTTCTTTGAAATACCATTGGAATCAGAATAGTAATTATTGGGCATCGGGCATTGGGCATTGGGCATTGGGCATTGGGCATTGGGCATTGGGCATCAGCCATTGATAGCAACTAAAAAATAACTTCTTCCTTCTTCCTTCTTCCTTCTAAAAAATGACAACTGACAAACCTTTAGGCTCTGTTATTCAAGGTTCCCTCAGCAAGGGATTAGAAGTGCGACTGCACGCCGACGTTTCGGTAGAAGATATGAGGGTGGGGAAATTTTTAGTAGTGCGGGGGGTCCGATCGCACTTTTTCTGTATGCTCACCGATGTATCTCTCGGAACCTCTAGCGATCGCATTTTATCCAATCCTCCCAACCCCAACGACGATTTTCTGATTGCAGTCCTCGCCGGCAGCAGCACCTACGGTACAATTCAACTAGCACCGATGTTGATGCTGACTGCGGAACGAGAAAAACAGCAGGCAATTTTCAATCCGAACTCCAGCACAACTAACGGTAAAAAATCCGGCACCCAAAACTTAGGATCTTTGCAGCCACAAAGCAGCGCTGACATGGAACTATTGCCAGTTAAAACTATTCCCAGCCACTTTTCCCAGGTGTTTGATGCCAAAGAAACCGATTTTCGGGCAGTTTTTGGCTGGGAAGATGACCCGTACCGCCGCAATTTTGCGATCGGCAAACCCATTGACATGGACGTTCCTGTATGCTTAGATTTAGATAGATTTGTCGAACGCAGTAACGGAATTTTTGGTAAATCTGGAACCGGAAAATCTTTTCTAGCGCGCTTGCTATTGTCGGGAATTATTCGGAAGCAAGCTGCGGTTAATCTAATTTTTGATATGCACTCGGAATACGGCTGGGAAGCGGTTTCGGAAGGGAAGCAATTTAGCACTGTCAAAGGTTTGCGACAGTTATTTCCGAGTCAAATTCAGATTTACACCCTCGATCCAGAATCGACAAAACGTCGGGGAGTCCGCGATGCTCAAGAATTATATTTGAGTTTCGATCAGATTGAAGTGGAAGATATCTCTTTGGTACAGCGGGAGTTGAATCTGTCAGAAGCTAGTATCGAAAATGCGATTATTTTGCGAAACGAATTGGGCACTGGTTGGATTAATAAGTTGCTGGAAATGAGTAATGAAGATATTTCAATGTTTTGTGATGAGAAGCGGGGAAATAAGTCTTCGATTATGGCTTTGCAGCGGAAATTAGAGAGATTAAATGATTTAAAATATATTCGCAAACGCTGTCCAAAAAATTATGTGAGTGAAGTTTTGCAGTGTTTGGATGGTGGCAAAAATGTGGTAATTGAGTTTGGTTCCCACTCGGATTTGCTATCGTATATGTTAGCAGCAAATGTGATTACTCGCCGCATTCACCAAGCTTATGTGCGGAAAGCTGAGAAGTTTTTGCAGAGTAAGAATCCGTGCGATCGCCCGCAGCCGTTAGTGATTACTATTGAGGAAGCTCACCGTTTTCTCGATCCGGCGATCGTGCGATCGACCATTTTCGGGACGATCGCCCGTGAAATGCGAAAATACTTCGTAACTCTGTTAATTGTAGACCAGCGCCCCTCTGGTATCGACGGCGAAGTCATGTCGCAAGTGGGTACTCGCATCACGGCTTTACTCAACGACGATAAGGATATTGATGCTATTTTTACGGGTGTTTCAGGTGGCCAAAGTTTGCGATCGGTTTTAGCTAAACTGGACTCGAAGCAGCAAGCATTGGTTTTGGGGCACGCTGTACCGATGCCGGTGGTTGTGCAAACTCGCCCTTATGATGAGCAATTTTATCGGGAAATCGGTGATATTGATTGGCAAGAAATGCCTGATGCAGAGGTATTTGCAGAAGCTGAAGCCGCTAAGATGGATCTGGGGTTTTAGTTGGGATGGGCGATCGAATTAAATATGAGTTCTCCTGAACTTGTGGTGATAAATTCATCTCAGGAGTCCAATGTTCGTACTCTAACTTCCGACATTAATATAGCTGCGCGCTCTATTCTCCGGCTTAGATTTGACACTGACTTCTACGTCGAGATCGAAAGCATTTAAGAACCTAAACAACCTTTCTAACGAATACCCTCGAAATTGACCTCTTACTAAAGCCGATACCTTGGGCTGATCGATTCCCAATATTTCAGCAGCTTGATATTGATTTAAACCTTTGGCTTTGATCGCCTGACTCAACAACCGCACTAATTGTGCTTTGAGCAGCATTTCTTCTGGATTATCATAGCCTAAATCAGCATAAACATTGCCACTGCCAGTAGTTACAGTGTTTTCTAAATCTTCAGTCAAATCGTGGTTAGTTTTCATAATTAGTCTGATGATGCTCTTGAGCAACTTTGAGCCTGTTCTCAATCAATTCGATATCTTGTTTAGGTGTCGCTATGCCGCTTTTAGACTTTTTTTGGAAGACGTGGAGGACGTAAACGGCGGATTCAAACCGGACAGTGTAGATAGCACGATAAGTATCTCCATCAAAATTATCGACAATTTCCAGTATCCCAGCACCTTTAAAACCTTTCAGTGGCTTAGTATCATCATGCTTTTCACCTAGTTGAGCTAGTAGTAGAGCATAACCCACATCATCTTGTACCTCATCAGGCATTGCTTTGAGGTCTTTTTTGGAACTGGCTATCCATTCGAGTGGCTTCATTCTTAATTTTACATCTTGATGCTAGTTTTGGCATTACAAATTAATCATCATTATCACATAAGCATTTGCCTCACTACCAATCATTTTTAATTTAAACATAATAACGCCGTAAACGACGGGGTTTTAAACCCCTCACCCTCTCACCCCTCATTGCTTCCTCCAACAAAATTTCGATCGAGTCCAGTATTGTTGAGCCGATCGCCATAATTAAACTTAAACAACTCAACAGCTAGCTTTCATATTGATCTTAGTCTCTCCCCTCACCCTCTTTCACCCCCTCACCCCCTCACCCCCTCATCCATTCTTGCCATACTACGACGCGATCGGGTTCGGTTATCTCGCATCCCAGCATCTAGGCAACACCAAAATTTCAAGCGATGATAGAACAGAGAGCCAAAAAAACTCTCGATTTGCATGAGTCTGTTTGCATGAGTATTGTGAAGTCGAATTGCAGTCAAAACTAGCAGGGATTCTAAAACCTTAAGGAAAAATGTAGAATGTTCACCTTAAGACAGAGGTTTTTACCCTTTACTAACCTCAAAATTTGGAATAATATTGAGCAAAGTAAACTTAAATTCACTTCGCCTTGAACTAGCCGTTAAAGCTAGCGAGCTACCGAAAATCAACCAGGATTGCTAGAAAATCAAGCTGAAAAGTAATCCCAAACAAAAAGCTTCTACCGATCGTTACCAATGAACAGGAGGGGAAACATCTCCCCCTGTAGCAGTCTGTATCCCACTTGCAAAAGTGGGACAGGGTATCACCAACTTTTTATCTGTTGTTACAAGGAGTGCAATACTCACTATGTCCACTACAACCCCCAAAACCAAAACAGTGAAAGCCGATCGCACTAGCACTCGGTCATACTCCTCAACGGATACGGTTCGTACCTATCTGCACGAGATCGGTCGCGTGCCACTACTCACCCGAGAAGAAGAAATTATTTTAGGGAAGCAAGTGCAACAAATGATGAAATTAATCGAAGCAAAGCAAGCACTTGCTAAAGAATGGCAGCGAGATTTGACTCCAGAAGAGTGGGCGGCCGAAATGGAGTTGACCGAAGCTGAACTGACCCGAATCTTGCAAATAGGAAGGCGCGCCAAAAAGAAGATGATTGAAGCGAATTTGCGTCTAGTAGTCGCGATCGCCAAAAAATACCAGAAACGCAACATGGAATTCTTGGATTTAATTCAAGAAGGCACCCTCGGTTTAGAACGAGGAGTCGAAAAATTTGACCCGATGCGGGGATACAAATTTTCTACCTACGCCTACTGGTGGATTCGGCAAGCAATTACCCGCGCGATCGCCCAACACGCCCGCACCATTCGATTACCCATTCACATTACCGAAAAACTCAATAAAATCAAAAAAGTGCAACGGGAACTCACCCAGCAGTTCGGACGCTCTCCCACACCAACAGAAATTGCTTCCGTGTTGGAACTACACCCTTCCCAAATTCGCGAATACCTACTGATGTCTAGGCATCCAGTTTCCTTGGATTTGCGCGTAGGAGACAACCAAGATACCGAACTGCAAGAACTCCTAGAAGACGAAACCGCATCTCCAGAAAATTACATTACTTCGGAATTGTTGCGGCAAGATCTGAATACTTTGATATCAGAACTTACCCCTCAGCAACGAGATGTCATAATTCTGCGCTTCGGTTTAGAAGACGGCATCGAAATGTCTCTAGCAAAAGTCGGAGAACGGCTCACTCTTAGCCGGGAACGAGTTAGGCAACTAGAACATCAAGCCCTCGCCCACCTGCGCCGCCGCCAAGCTCAAGTCCGAGAATACTTGGCTAGCTAGCAACTAAAAAGAGTTTAGATTCCCCAAAAATCTAAACTCTTTTTACATTGGGGCGCTGCGGGGAAGAATTCTTTTATTTGAGATCAAGCAGATTAGTTGTGGAAAGTTTACTTCTTAATAAAACAAGTTTCTTAGATTTGAATCGCCCTGGACGCGCCAACAAGTGCTCACTATTTTCAATTTTGCGATCGGGAGTAGTTTTTACTTATTTGATATTGACAAGTAGTTTAGAAGCTCGTGCGATCGCACTTGTCCTCTCGCCCGGTAACATTCGCACCGCATTCCCCGCTTCCTCCATGAGAGTTGGCTGGCAAATTGCAGATGGGGTGCAGCATTTGGAGTTAAAATCGGTTTTGGGCGCCCCGACCAAAATCCTGCGCCAGATTCGGCTAGCATTGGCTCTTCCGATCAGATTTACCTCTACGGCCAGTCTCCCAAACCAGACGAAATTAAACAAGAGTATTTTGTATTTGAAATGCGGCATGGTAAGGTAGTAGGCGCTTTTTACCTACCTCGGTCTGCTTTTTACTGTTTTTACGGTAATGTAGAGCAAACTCAGTTAAATTTAACAGTAGTAGACACTTACGACGGCAGTCGTTCTCCCTACTCCGTAAATTTGCAACAGTATCACCCAATCCCCACCGTCACCGACAACGATAGACGCATCCTGGGTATTTGTAAAACAGCTCACCAGGACGAAGTGTGGGGAAAGTAGCCCAGGGTATGTAAGCAGATTCCACGTTTATGAAGTAAACGCCAGATCGATCCCCGTAGGGACACTCCAAGAGCCCATTGGTGTCAACTTAACGTAAAACCGATACTCGACAAAATGAAACTGCGTCGGAAGACATTATCCATAGTTGGCATTACCATTGCTGGATTGACAGGCATTCTGTACGCCACATCCTCAAGCATCCTCTTGGGTAGCTTAGTCAAAGCCGAGGAACAAGAAGCCACTCAGGTTGTCAAGGGAGTGCTAAACGTGTTCACTCAAACCGCAGAAGACTTCAACTCCCGCTTTGCAGATTGGTCAGCATGGGATGATACCTATGCTTTCATCCAAAACCGTAACCAAGAATTCATTGCCTCAAATCTAGTGCCAGAAGGGTTGGCTAATTTAAGAGTTAATATAGCCGTATTGGTAAATACTTCTGGCAAGATTGTTTACGGTACTGGTTTAGACACCAAAAAACTGCAACTAAAACCAGTTCCAGAGGCATTAAAACAGCGCATTTCTGTAAATGACCCACTGTTACAGCACCCCAACGCCGACAGCAGCCTTGCTGGTATCATGCTTTTGTCGTCCGGCCCGGTGCTGATTTCTGCGCGACCAATTGTCACTACTAAAAGCACAGGGCCAATTAGAGGAACGCTCGTGTTTGGGCGCAACTTGGACGCTGCTGGCATTGCAAAGCTTTCTAAAACCACTCGCCTACCGCTGATTGTACACAGCATTAATGATCCCCACTTACCTGTTGACTTCCAAAAAGTGCGGGAAAAATTGTCCGCAAAGAAACCGATTTTGGTGCGTGTTTTGAGCGAAAATTCGATCGCGGGTTACGCTTTAGTCAACGATATTTACAACCAACCCGCGTTGCTGTTGCGCGTGGATATCCCCAGGGAAACATATCGCCAAGGTCAAACCAGTCTGCTATATCTTCTGGTATCTGTAGCGTTGGCGGGAATCGGCTTTATCGGCTGTACTCTCCTGCTGCTGGAATATCTCGTGCTGTCTCGGCTGAGCGATTTGGCGAAAGGGGTTAACCGCGTCAGTGCTAGCCAAGATTTGTCGGTGCGACTGCCGGTGACTGGTGAAGATGAGTTGTCCGACCTTGCCAATAATATTAACGGAATGCTGAGTGCGATCGCGATCGCTGAAAATGAGCAAATAGAAGAAAAAGCACGCTACCGGGCCGTAGTCGAGCAAGCTACAGACTGTATATTCCTCTGGGACGCTAAAACCCAATGCCTTTTGGAAGCCAATACAGCATTCATAAATTTGCTCGGTTACAGCCCCGATGCAATTTTGCAACTGACTATTTACGATATAGTAGCTTACTCCAAAGAGCTGATTGACACCAATATTGAACTCCTACTAGCAGACAAACAATTCAAAATTGGCGAACTTCTCTACCGTCGCCGAGACGGTTCCTACGTGGATGTAGAAGTAAGCGGCAGCGTCATTTCCTACGGTGGCCGCGAGATTATTTGCACTGTTGTCCGCGACATTACAGAGCGCAAACAAGCCGAAGCAGAATTGCGAGCATCAGAAGAACGCTACCGACTTTTGTTTAAAAATAACCCCCATCCGATGTGGGTTTATGATTTAAAAACTCTGCAATTTATAGCCGTCAATCAGGCTGCTATCCAACACTACGGCTACACTCCTGACGAGTTTCTAGCCATGACAATTGTGGAAATTCTGGCGCTAGAAAATTCTCCTAGATTGCTCAAAAACATATCTCAAATAGATGCGCCCATTGATTTGACCAAAGTCTGCCAACACCAAAAGAAAAATGGCGAGATTATTGATGTAGAAATTAATTCTTATGAGCTAGTATTTGACAACGTGAAAGCTGAGCTAGTGTTAGCTCACGACGTAACTGCTCGCTTGCAGGCTGAGGCAGAATTGTACAAAGCTAAGGAAGCGGCGGAAGCAGCTAATCTTGCTAAGAGTCAGTTTTTGGCTAACATGAGCCACGAACTGCGAACACCTCTAAATGCGATTATTGGGTACAGCGAGATTCTGCAAGAAGATGCCTTAGATTTGGGAGAAGATGAGTTTGTTATTGATTTAGAAAAAATTCATAATGCAGGGGATCATTTATTAGGATTAATCAACGATATTCTCGATTTATCAAAAATTGAAGCAGGCCGCATGGAACTTATCTTAGAGACTTTTGACCTGTTGGCAGCAATTCAAAAAGTAAAAACAACTGTTTATCCTTTATGTTTACGAAACACCAATCGCCTGAATATTGAATGTATTGCCAATATTGGTTCCATCAAATCTGACCAAACTAAACTAATTCAAATTTTGTTGAATTTACTCAGCAATGCGTCTAAGTTTACGCAGAATGGGACAGTTACACTTAGCGTTGAAAGAATTAAAAACGATGAAAATAGTTGGGATGATGACTGTTTAATTTTTAAGTGTACCGATACTGGGATTGGGATGACTGCGGAACAAGTGAAAAAGTTATTTCAACCTTTTACTCAGGCTGATGCTTCGACTACCCGCAAGTATGGAGGTACTGGTTTAGGTTTGGCAATTGCTCAGAAATATGCTGAGATGCTGGGAGGAGAAATTACGGTTGAGAGTGAGTTGGGCAAGGGGTCAATTTTTACATTAATGTTGCCGGGAGGCTTATAGTCGATTTTAGATTTTAGATTTTAGATTTTAGATTGGGGGATTGAGGGATTGAGGAATTAAAGAATTGAATAATTGCTCCCACATTTATTAATACTCGATACCTGGTTGAGCTTTAATTCCTTGTTCTCGAAATGGATGCTTAACTAAATTCATTTCTGTCACCAAGTCCGCACGTTCAATTAGCGCAGGAGGCGCACCTCTACCTGTTAAAATCACATGAGTTGCTTCTGGCTTTTGTTCTAACCCTGCTAGGACTTGCTCTGATTGCAAATAACCCAGTTTTAATGCTATATTAACTTCATCTAGGAGGACTAATCTGAATTCGGGATTGCAGATAAAAGTTAGAGCTTTATCCCAGGCTTTTTGAGCTGTTTCGATATCTCTGTCCCTATCTTGCGTATCCCAGGTAAAGCCTTCTCCCATCGCATGAAATTCTAGCTGATTTTCCCACATTTGAAAAACGGCTTTTTCTGCGGGTTCCCAAGCGCCTTTGATAAATTGTACTATGGCGACGCGGTATCCGTGACCGAGCGATCGCACTACCATCCCCAAAGCCGCCGTAGTTTTGCCTTTCCCGTTACCAGTATTGACAATCACTAAACCTTTTTCTTTCGAGGAGTTAGCGATTCGCTCAGATTGCACTTCTTGGCGGCGCTGCATTTTCTGTTTGTGTTGTTCGGCTGTTAAGCCAGTGGTTGTAGTGGTTTCTGTATTAATTTCCATAGAATTATTTTAAGTGCAGATGAACGTAAATAAACGCTGATAGATGGAGGATGTCTAGTTATTCCCAGATTGCTTGTAAGTTTAGCACGAAACCGGGCAGAATATCCTCTCCTGATAGTTCTGTTGGAGATTCCAGCACTTCTATTTCTTGTCCTTGGCGATAAATTTCGACTCGGCGGGTTTTGCGGTTAATTAACCAGCCTAATTTTACTCCATTATTCATGTATTCTTGCATTTTGTCTTGGGTTTCTTTGAGACTGTCTGTCGGCGACATCAACTCTAAGACAAAATCTGGTATAATTAGTTGTCAATAGATTGATACAAAATTTTTTGTAAAAAACACTTACAGACATACCAATAATAAAAGGCAATGTTGATTTCGCTAAACAATTTAGGTACTCCTTCTAGTAAACTGGCAAATATCTGGCTTTTTAACTTGAGCGTATCAATCCCGATCGCAAAAAACAACAATCCCCAACCAGCTAACAATATTTGGTAGGGAGTTGACTTGAGATCTCGCCTACAGAACCACCCGTAGGAGGACAAAACAACAGCGTACAGTAAACATACTGCTAGCTTGGGAATTCCTACTCCGATCATATATATATGCACTCTGTAAATTTCATTCAACAGAAATCCACCAGTCACAAGAGCCGAAAATAAAATAAATCGATTTTCTGGATGGCGGGGTTGAAGACTTTTAGCTAATCCATAGGTGAAAGTACAAATAATGACTGGTACAGAACATAAAATCTGGAATGTCCGAGTCAAAAATGCGATACTAGGATTGGGTGAAAAATAAGGAAAAAAGAATAAATCGCTGACTTTTAAGCCGGAAAATTGAGTTAAAACTGTCAGCAGTCCCACCAGCAATAAGGACAAACAATTTATTCGTATAACAGAGCGAGAAATAGTCATAAGCGATTCATACCAAAATGCAGATTTACTACTGCTAAAGCACACAAAAATTATATCACCACTATCTCTGCTATTTTGCTAAACTAATCAGAGTGTTATAAGAACAGGGAGACAGTCATGCTATCAGTGAAAGAAGCAGAATCGATCGTACTAAATTTAGCACAACCCCTCGACAGTCAGCAGGATGTAGAAACTGTAGACTTGTTGGCAGCATCGGGGCGAATTTTGGCTGCAACCGTGACAAGTTACCTGGATTTTCCCTATTGGGACAATTCGGCAATGGACGGATATGCGGTGCGGTTTGCTGATGTGGAAAACTGTAGCACCGAAAAAACAGTCGCACTTGACATAGTTGAAGAGATTCCAGCCGGATATCAGCCTCAGTATACTGTACAACCGGGGCAAGCGGCGCGGATTTTTACGGGCGCTGTAATGCCTGTGGGTGCTGATACGGTGGTAATGCAGGAGGAAACGAGGCGTGAGGGCGATCGCATTTTTATCCTAGTCTCTCCTGAAAAACCGCAAGCATTTGTCAGACACAAAGGTGCTTTTTATCAAGCAGGAACGCCTTTGCTAAATCCAGGTACTATCATCAATGCCTCAGAAATGGCGGTATTAGCAACTGCACAGTGCATTCAAGTTCCAGTTTATCGACGTGTGCGCGTGGCGATTTTTTCCACTGGTGACGAATTGGTATCACCAGACCAACCTTTGTCACCGGGTAAACTGGTAGACTCAAACCAGTATGCTTTAACAGTTTTGTTGACACAAATGGGATTTGAAGTCATAAGATTGGGGATAATCCTCGATAATCAGTACGAACTAACCAAGGCAATTACCCAGGCTATTTCAACAGCAGATGTAGTCCTTTCGACTGGTGGAGTTTCAGTGGGAGAATATGATTATGTTGAGAAAATCTTGGCGGATTTGGGAGGAGAGATTCACATTCGTGCTGTCGCGATTAAACCTGGTAAACCTTTGACTGTTGCTCAATTTAAACGAGATGTAAAAACATCTGATTCGTCTATGATGAGTTCCGATTGTCTCTATTTTGGTTTGCCGGGAAATCCGGTTTCAGCGTTAGTATGTTGTTGGCGGTTTGTGGTGCCTGCTTTGAGAAAGATTTCTGGACTGGGTTCGGATGCTTGGGGACCGGAGTTTGTGCGGGCTCGATGTAATGTGGAATTGCGATCGCACGGTCAGCGCGAAACCTACGTTTGGGGTAAACTATATTTAGTTGCCGGAGTGTGGGAATTTGAACCCGCCAAGGGTAGCCAAAATTCAGCGAATTTAATTAATCTCGCAAATACGACTGGTTTAGCAGTTTTGCCACCAACGGAAACCTGGATTTTAGCAGGGGAATTCGTTGAAGTTTTAAAAGTTAGTCATTAGTCATTAGTCATTGGTCATTAGTCATTGGTCATTAGTCATTAGTCATTCGTGATATTTGATCGCCTACACTTAAGCGACTTCAACGTCTGTAATGACGCAAATAGCTTGTAAGACTAGATATATTCTAGAAATTTAAAGAATAAGGAGCGAAAGCATTGGTTTATCATAGTTTGTCTGAGTGGATAGAAATCGGTACGATTGTAGCAGCTCAAGGTTTGGACGGGGAAGTGCGAGTCTATCCCGATTCTGACTTCCCGGAAAGGTTTGTCGAACCGGGTAAGCGTTGGCTGTTGTTTCCGAATAAAACTGAACCGGAACCGATCGAATTTTTGAGTGGTCGCTACATTCCGGGCAAAGGATTGTATGCTGTAGAGGTATCTGGGGTGGAAGACCGGACTGCTGCTGAGGCGCTGCGGGGTTGCAAACTACTTGTGGAAAAAAGCTCACGGCCTTACCTGGAACCAGATGAGTTTTACGTGCAAGATTTGTTTGGTATGGAAGTTTTCAACCAATTGACGGGAGAACTTTTGGGAAAAGTAAGTGAGATTATCCCGGCTGGGAATGACCTTTTGGAAGTTGAGTTGGTTCAAACTCCGGCCGAAATTGCGGCCACAGAAGCAGAACGGTCTAAAATTGTCTCTGTAGAAGTTCAACACAAAGATAGTCGTCGCAAAAAACACAAAACTCCCCGCGCTAAACCACCACAAACAAGAAAGGTTTTGATTCCTTTTGTGAAAGAGATAGTTCCGGTTGTTGATTTAGAAAAAGGTCGCATTGAGATTGTGCCTCCTTCTGGTTTGTTGGATGAAATCTAAGGAAGAAGGAAGAAGGAAGAAGGTTTAAAATGCCCAATGCCCAATGCCCAATGCCCAATGCCCAATTCCCTATGCCCAATTCCCTATGCCCTGTATTAATCATTTCCTTTGTTGCTGTACCGCACTATTAAATAACTGATGGAAAGGGCGAAAATTGCGGCAGCCAAACCGATCAAGTCGGCGGCGGTTTTCTTTTCTAAATCAAGAATAATAATTTTACGAGATACGGCGATTAAAGAAGTTACAATGACTAATTCTACTTGAATGACGTGCTTTTTCAGATAAGCTGTAATATTTTCTAAGATTTCTAGAGCAATTAAAACATTTAAAAATAACCCAAATATGACAAATAAAGTGTCTTTGAACAAAGTCTGGTGGTCGTTGATTAATTCTTTTGTAAGAAAAATCAGTAAATCACATACGCTGAAGATAATTACAAAAATCATCGCCAGAGATAAAACTTTCGATACGACTACTTCTACACTTTCGGTAAAATTCAGAAATTGTTCATCACTGCCGAACTTAGAAAGTTGCCTAAATATTTTTTTTAGCATACCAGTGACTTAATGATTTTTCATTATTGATTTTGTCACTTTCTGCTACTCTTGGCAATACCCAGGTTCTGGGATTGCTTTGTTGATTTTTTCCACGAAAAATCCTCAAACTATTGTCGTTTAGCAATATCTTGAGGATTTGAAGACTGGGTACGATCGCAGATTCAGCGATTTATCGTCAACAGATAATGATTATTGACTCTCAAATCACTAAGCTGTTCGGCATTTAAATTCCTCCGCGTAGGGTGCGTAGGGGCTAAGAGAGCCATTCGCCCGTACAAGGTTTTCCGTTTCAGTAGGGGCTAAGAGAGCCATTCGCCCGTACAAGGTTTTCCGTTTCAGTAGGGGCTAAGAGAGCCATTCGCCCGTACAAGGCTGACGCACCCTACTAGCCTCGTTACTGGTTTAAATGGAGAACAGCTTATCAGCCGACCTATAAGCAAGGAAGCTAAAAATTTAGCTCAGATGCTTTAGTAGCGGTTCCTAGCGCCCCCCCAGCCGCCGCCCGCATTATTCCCACGTTCTTCGCGGGGCTTGGCTTTATTGACCTTGAGGTCGCGACCCATCCATTCAGCACCGTCGAGTGCTTCAATTGCTGCTGTTTCTTGTGCTTCACTCTCCATTTCTACGAATGCGAAGCCACGCATCCGACCTGTTTCGCGGTCAGTAGGTAACTGAACGCGCTTAACTGTTCCGTATGCTCCAAAAGTATCGTTGAGGTGCTCCTGCGTAACATCGTAGGATAAATTGCCGACATAGATTGACATTGAACATTCTCCAGAATCAGAAGGTGTAGAGAATTAAATCCGGAGGGACGCCGATCGAACGAACTATACTACCGAAAATAAGCCTTATCCACAGATCATAGCACCTGTTTGTGTGTAGTGCAATTGTTTTGCCCTACTCGATCGACTTAAAGGAAGGAAGAAGGAAAAACATATAAGAAAGCAGAAAAAACGCCTAAAAAAATTTCTAGGTTTTTCATTCCGAGGCTCTTGCGTGGGAACGCAAATCCGTAGTCCGAGCCTGGGAATCTGTCAAAAGTGGGAACCAAGCTTAAGAGCTGACAGCGACGGTCGATTTCGCCCAATTAAACTCCCCAATTTCTGTCTCAATTTCTGCCCCAATTTCGGTGTCAACCCGCACCAACTGCACCGCACAAGCTTTTAACTCCGGCTGTTTGGAATCGGGACAACTTTCAGCGTGAGTCATGGCGTTAGCTTCAGCACCTTCGGCCCACAGAGAACCCCAGTGCATGGGTACAAATAGTGTACCAGGGACGATCGCCTTGGTTACTTTTGCCGGAAACTGTGACTTACCGCGGCGCGATCGAACTTCCAGCAAATCCCCTTCCTTAATCTTCAAATTAGCAGCATCACGGGGGTGAATTTCCAAAAATGGGTCGGGGTGTAATTGATTGATTTTGTCAGTTCTGCCAGTGCGCGTCATCGTGTGCCAGTGTCCGTAAACCCTGCCCGTCGTCAGCACAAACGGATAATCCGGGTCAGGGGGTTCCGCCAGCCCCCGCGAGTGGTAAGCTGAAAACCTTGCCCGCCCGTCAGGAGTGTGGAAACGCCGATCAGTGTAAAGCCGTTTGGCTTCTTTCGCCGGATGCTTTGGCTCATTTTCCCGACAAGGCCACTGCTGCGGGCCTTCTTGGCGCAAGTATTCGTGGCTCAGACCGCTCATGTCGCAAGGCCGGCCCCGCGTCAACTGCACGAACTCTTGGTAAACATCAGCACTGTTCTCGAAAGCAAACTGTTCGGCAAAACCCAATCTGCGCCCCACCTCGGCGAAAATGTGACAGTCGTCGCGGGCTTCTCCTGAAGGAGTATCGAAACCCATACAAAGGGTAACGCGGCGTTCCGAATTCGTCATCACTCCTGTTTTTTCACTCCACTGCGTTGCCGGCAAGAGGATGTGAGCGTAGGCTGAGGTTTCGGTCGGATTGTAAGCTTCTTGATATACGGTAAAGGGCGATCGCAGCAAAGCGGCTTTTGTCCGTTCCAAATCGGGCATACTCACTACCGGATTGGTTGCTGCAATCCACAGCATCTCTACCTCGCCTGTTTCCAAACCCGTAATCATGTCCCAAGCTGTGCGGCCCGGATGTGGCGAAATGGTTCCCGGTGCAATTCCCCAAAACTGCTCGACTTCGGCTCTGTGTTCGGCATTTTTCACAGACCTATATCCGGGTAACAAGTGAGAAAGTCCTCCCGCTTCCCGCCCTCCCATCGCGTTTGGCTGGCCTGTGAGGGAAAACGGGCCGCATCCCGGTTTGCCGATTTGACCAGTCATCAAGTGCAAATTAATTAGCGATCGCACCTTTGCCGTGCCTTCCGACGACTGATTCATGCCCATCGACCATAGCGACAAAACCCGCTGGGACTGTTGCCAATAATTGGCTGCTGTTTCCAAGTCACCGACAGAAATGCCGCAGCGCGAGGCTACAAAATCTGGTGTATAGCTCTTGACAACTTCCACAAACTCCTCGAAATTAACCGTGGACTCCTGAATAAATTTTGGATCTATGCTTTCGCTTTGCAACAACAAATATGCAATTCCATTAAGCAAATCTATATCTGTTCCCGGTTTAATTGCTAAGTGCACATCCGCCGCTTCCGCAGTTGGAGTCCGCCTCGGATCTACCACAATCATCTTGACATTTTGATTCTTTTTATGGTATTTTGCTAAGCGATTAAAAACAATTGGATGGCATTCTGCTGTATTGCTACCAATAATAAAAGCGCAATCTGTTAATTCTAAATCGTCGTAACAGCAAGGCGGGCCGTCAGCACCAAAACTTTGCACATATCCCGAAACTGCTGAAGACATACACAATCGAGAATTGGCATCAAAATTGTTAGTACCCAGACAACCTTTCACCAGTTTTTGGGCAACATAATAATCTTCAGTAACGAATTGACCGGAACCATAAACGCATATAGCATCGGGGCCGCTAGTGCTGCGAATTGTTTGGATGCGGTTGACGATCGCATCTAGTGCTTCGTCCCAGCTAGCGCGGCGGAAGGGTTGGTCTAGAGTATCCCGCATCATCGGATAAAGCAGTCGATCGGTGCGAATTGACTCTGCTACTGTTGCTCCCTTCACACAAACCATGCCTTGACTTGATGGGTGGTGGCGATCGCCCCGGACTTTCCAACCTTGGTTTTTGTCGGGAACAATTTCTAGACCACAACCTACACCGCAGTAAGGGCAAAGAGTTTTTATAGTTTCCATTTGCTAATTTATAGATGCTAGTTTTGAAAGCTAATTGGTAATTGGTAATTCGTCATTATAGTCCTAACCCAGTGTTTAGGCAAATAATGTATCCGTATTTACCAAATTTTTCCAATTATGCTTAGCAGCAGGCTGTGGCAATTTCCTAATTTGCAATCGATCGCTAGCCTATTCTGTACTATTGTAACTAAAATCAAAGCTCTGCATTATCAGCCTAGTAGACGATGACTTCTGATGAGCTAGGCAACATCCTCGATCGCATATGACACTTGCCTAAATCCTGAAATTAAAAATATACGATCGCAGCTCATCTTCTAGCTCCTCATTTTGAGTAGAGCGTTTCTGCTATGCAAATACTAGACAAGTCTAGACATTTGCTTCTTACTTCACCGGGAGCATGGGAGCGACTATCCCTCAGTAAGCTTTCACAGTTTAGCCAAGCTTTGCGTGCGAAAACGCGCGAGTTTAAAGAAAATAGTACACGTAGATTTGTCTAACAGTGTACCATTTTGTCTATTTATTCGCTACGTAGGGACTAGCTCATTGCGGCTAGTCCGCAGCGCTATATTGATTGCGTGTCTTCGCATCTCTATCACTTGAGCAATTTCACGCGATAAGCTAGGTTGACGTTCTATCATTGCATTGACTGCATCTGAGTTGATAACCATCACCTCCATATCCTCTACCGCCGTAACCGATACCGGACTCGCTTCTCGACTGAACAGTGCCATTACTCCAAAGAATTCACCCCGTGAAAGCTTGACAACCTCCAGTTCTGGGCCTGCATCATTCAAGACGGTCATTACCGCCTCACCCGAAATAATGATGTACATAGAAAAAACCCGGTCGCCTTGCCGGATAGCGGTTTCTCCTCTGCCAAAATGCTGTAGTATTGTTCCCTTTGTCAGTTGATCCAAACTACTTTGCTCCCTAGTGACTGGGATCAAAGCAGGAATCGCAGAAAATCCTTGACTCAGCTTGCTTGCGGTACTATCTGTCTGGCCAGCATTCGACTCCACGGCACATTGGTATTTGTAGTGATAGAGTGTGAGATTGTTTCGCCGTGCTGCATACCAAATGCGAGTCATAAATTCGTTTTGCGCTGACTCAAGCTGTAGAAAATCTTTTACGAAGAATTCTACTTTATAGGTAATCACAAAGTCATCGTAAGATATCGTTTGAGCATCAGGCTCGGGTTCGGCCAAGATTCCCGGAACAGATAAGGCGGTATTGAAGAGGACTTGCCTCACTACATTGGGAGGATTGTCGTAGGAGAAGCCAACTTTAATGCTTCCAAAATAAATCCGATCGGGTGCGGTGTAATTACAAATCACTTCCTTTCCCAGTATCTGATGCGGAATGATGAATACTTGGCGCTCTTCCGTCAGCAAGCGAACCGCGCGCCAGTTCATGTCAATCACCTGACCTTCAGCGTCCCCGACTTTCAGCCAATCCCCGATATTAAACGGACGCTCAAATAACAGCATAATTCCCATCAAGATGCTGCCCAATGGGTCTTGCAGTGCTAAACCGAGAACGATCGAGGTAACACCCAATGCGGTGGCAAGCCCTGCCAAGTCAGCCCCCCAGACTTCCGACAGGACGATCGCCCCGCCCACAAAAATGGAGACAACCCGGCAAAGGTCAACCAATAGTTTGGGCATCCGTCCCCGCCAAGTGTCTGCTTCTGCCTGCTCGAACAACAATGCGTTAATCAAGGAAAGGGCAGCGTTGATGACACATATCCAAAACAGCGTTTGGATAACTTTAACCAGGGTTGCTTGGGGATCTAACTTGAAGACATCTCGAACAAAAATCATTAACGCAAAAGATGGCAAGACGAGGTTTTTCACCGTCCGCAGGGTTGATGCCAGGGGGTTTCCTTGCCGTTTTAATCGCTGAATCACCTCTCCCAAGAGAATCACGAGCAGTGGAAACCCAATGCCTAAAACGATTACCCAGATTAACCCAGATTCTTGCCAATTCAAATTACCCATCTGAAAACATCTCCACGTACACACGTTCTACTTGATTCCTTCAGTTTCGTTTTGTGGTTTGACGATCGCTTCAGGGTGGTTGGTTCGCAGTTCCCAAGCCTTTAGCGGTTCCTTGTCCAGTGCCTCGACGATCTCAACTCGATCGAACTCGTAGAGGTCAGCCAAGCGATCACGGACTAATTCAGAAACCAAAATACTTCCGGGGGGACAACACGACTTCAGCCGATGGGCAATGTTGACAGTTTCGCCCCAAACGTCATACACGTAGCGACTCTTGCCCACAATACCCGAAATCAAATCCCCCGTATTGATCCCAATTCGCAGATCCAAGTTCAACCCGCGTTCGTAATTGAAGCGACGCACGTGCGCCAGCATTTCCAAGGCACAATTGATCGTCCGCTTGTCGCTATCTAGGCGAGAAACCGATAGTCCGCAGACTGCCATGTATCCATCACCTATTGTTTTAATTTTCTCCAGTCCATGTTTGTCTGCAAAATCATCGAAGGCATCAACCAATTCATCCAGCAGAAAAACCACCTCTTGAGCACTTAATGATTCAAAAAGTTTGCTGAAGCGGTGCAGATCCGTAAAAATGATGCTGACATTGGAAAAGGGGTCAGCGATGACACCCTCTCCCTGTTTGATCCGCTTGGCAATCTTAGCAGGCAGCAGCAGGTCAATCAGACCTTGGTTCTCAGTGTTTTGCTGTTCCACCTCTCGGATGTGGCTTCGCAGCGCGTAAACCTTCTCGTTGAACGACCTCGCCAAATCGGCAAATTCATCTCGCGTTCCCGATGTTACCATTGTCTTTCCGTCGCCAGACTCCACCTTTTGCGTGCTGGCGATCAAGCGATCGATCGGTTTGACAAACAGCCTTGCCAACCACATCGCCACTAGGGTGACAATAATCACGATCAGAGCGGCTGCAATTACTACCTCTCGTTGAAATGTGCTGATGGGAGCGAAGGCTTCACTGATCTCTATTTCGGCGGCGATCGCCCATCGCAACCCATCGACTTCTACCGGTGCATAGGCACCCAGCACCTCGCTGCCCCGATAATCCTTGTCGCGGAGCAGCACGGATTTCCCAAACAATGCCTGCTTCACGCCGTCCACATTGGCAGGCAAAAATAGAATCGTCGTGTCAATGTCGCGAATTTTTTTGACGCTTGATTCAGGCAGCCCGCTCTCGGAGAGCGATTTTGTAAATTTCTCTCGATCTTCTATCAAGAATCGCGATTTCGATCGCATCATTCCATCTTGCCCCACCAGATAAGTTTCCCCCGTGTCGCCCAATCCATTCTCCTTCCATTTGCCGTAGCCATTAACAATGTCGCTGAGCCGATCTGCTGGAATTTGGAACGCCAACACACCAATCATCTGCGATCCATCAAAAATCGGGGAGGCGATAAAAGCCGATGGCCCATTGTAAGAATAGATGTAAGGTTGAAAATCAACGATTTTGACATAAGCCTTGCTATTAGAGCGACGAGCATCTTTTAACCCCTGCACAAAGTTACTATCAGCAACCGGCCCCGCAAATAGATTCGTACCCAAGTCACCCTGGTTAGAAAGTAGGTAAACGACATTCCCATTCAAATCAATCAGGTATGTGTCGTAGTAACCGAAGCGTTGAGCGATGTTGACAAACTTGGGGTTGTAGCGAAGGTTAACGCGGGTGTAGTTACTGCCGTCTTTCGGGTCCTCTAGCTTGTACTTTTCACCAATGGGATAAGGATTATTGGCAATGTAGTGATACTGGAGGTAGCGGGAAGCTGCGTTTTTGGGTAGGAAGGTTTCGGGGAGCGGCGCAGCATCCACCGTTTTCTTGAGCCGTGGAACAAACTCATTGCGGTAGAACTGATCGAGCTTGTCATCATACGCCTTTGGCAAGTTCACCGTAGCGAGTTCATCAAAAGCCTGCTTGTATTCCTTCATCGCATTGATGAACATATCATCATCACTAAGCGTCTGGGTGTGGTGAACCAGAAATTTAAAATATTGCTCGATTTGCTCAGTTCTGATACTTCGTAGACTCGTTAACTGGTTAAATACCCGCTGTTCCAGGAGCTGTTGTCCGGCTCTGGAGCAAATAAAGGTACTTGCCAACATCGAACAAAGGCTGACCAGCAGCAGCATGACGATCAGCTTGGTACCGACACTGAATCGATTCAGTTGATTAAGTGATCGCATAAGAATATTTCCGATCGGGATACAATTGATTTTTAGGCTGGGCAAGCGATCGCTTGGAGTTGATATCGTGACCAAAATCTGGTTAGTCGTGCCATCGGGTACGGAAGCTCGATCGATCTGATTTATTCCATAGTTGATCGACTATATATTTTATCACTATCTACGCCACTTTTATATCTAAAGTCGTCTCAAGACGACTCGCAGCTCTGAGACAGGGGTTTCAACCCCTGTCGGACTGTCGGACTATTTAGCAATTAGCTATTTCCCCGTTTTAACTTCTAATTTACCGCCATTGCTGGGGCTAAAAGTTACTTGAAATTCAGCAGTTTTTTCCGCACCTGCTGGGGTACCGGCAGGAATTTGCAAAACTGGCAGAGGAGTTTCTTGGAGGAAATCTTTAGCTGCTTGATTTGTCGGATCGAACTGTACGATGTCGCCGTTTTGCTTGACTTTGACCCGATAAGTCAAACTTTCGGTAAAGGTGGGAGTTGTACTCCAATTTTGGTCAATTTGTGCATACAACTTTTGTCCGATCGCATCGAGTTCCGCGTCCGCAATCTGTGAGGTAGCGCTGGTTGTAGCAGCAGTTGGTGCAGTTGTCGCAGCAGCGGTTGGTGGAGTTGTCGCCGCAGCAGTCGGTGCAGTTGTCGCAGCAGCAGTTGGTGCAGTTGTCGCAGCAGCAGTTGGTGCAGTTGTCGCAGCAGCGGTTGGTGGAGTTGTCGCAGCCGCAGTTGGTGCAGCCGGAGTGGGAGGAGAACTAATCACCGCAATCGGCGCCTGCGGTGCAGTTGCTGCTAATTTTTGCTTTTGTTGGCTGGAAACAGAAGACATATTGACAGCAGCTAAAACAGCCATCGCGAATAACCAAGATACTCCCAGCACGGCACCTTTGATCCGTGACGCTTCTGAGGGTTCGGAAGCGTGAGGCCCAAATGCTGCTGGCGCGACAGTTTTCGGCAATCCCACCGGGACAGATTCAGACCTGAAGGCTGATGCTGGTAAGGGTGGGAGGGCGGTTTCAGTTTCTTCGTCGCCATCTGTGTGGGCGTAGCGAGAGAACAGGAACTCTAAAGCAAAGTTCCGCAATTCGTAGTATTTCGGATCTTCCATGATCCGTGTGCGGTTGCGGGGACGGCTGAAGGGAATGGGTACATCTTCGCCGATTTTAGCTGCTGGGCCGTTGGTCATCATCACGATGCGATCGGACAAAAACAAAGCCTCATCGATATCGTGAGTAATCATGATGACGGTAATTTTGTACTCCCGCCAAATTTTGAGTAATTCTTCCTGCAACTCTTCCCGCGTAATTGGGTCTAGAGCTCCGAAAGGTTCGTCTAAAATCAACAGTTTGGGGCGAGTTGCTAGGGCGCGGGCGATCGCCACCCGCTGTTTCATCCCCCCGGACAATTGGCCTGGTCTTTTGTTGCAAGCTTCGGTAAGTCCCACCAATTCCAGGTGTTGCTGAACAATCTTGTTGTGTTCGTCTGCGGACTTGTCGGGGTAAACAGTTTCAACGCCGAGGTGGATGTTTTCAGTAGCAGTCAGCCAAGGCAGTAGGGAGTAGTTTTGAAACACTACCATGCGATCGGGGCCAGGTTCAGTAATCCGCGCACCTTCGAGTGCAATCTCTCCTTCTGTCGGCCCGTTGAATCCCGCAATCATGTTCAGCAAAGTAGATTTGCCGCACCCGGAGTGACCGATCAAGCAGATAAATTCGCCTTCATTAATATTGAGGTTTACACCATCAAGAATGACGGCTGGGCCTTTGGCAGTTGGGTAGACTTTTGATACATCTTTAATAGACAGAAAGGATGTCGCGGTTTTAGAGTCGATCGCTTTAGTTGTTTCTTCGGTATTTATAGTTTGCATATGTTCCGAATTGGAGCTAGGGGTTTGGGGATTAGGCATGGGGCATAGGGCATGGGGCATGGGGCATTGTTAACCG
>NZ_NXIB02000139.1 GCF_002412335.2 Tychonema bourrellyi FEM_GT703 | reverse complement strand
TTCACTTTTGCCCCCTCACTCCGTGTATGTGCCAGTTGGGGGTGCGGAATGTGGGTTCCAATACCTTTAACGAACCTTTGCCGCTCCCAAAAACCAAAGAGGGCGACATTCGCCGCCGGAATTTGGCACAACAAAGGGAGGATTTGGAGCAAGAAAAAGTGGAAATGCTGGAAATGTTCGATCGGCTCAACCCCGAAATTCCCTCCGAAGCCGAACAGCTAGACGACTTGCGCGCTAAATTAGCGCAAGTTGACGAAATGCTGATGGACATTGACAAACAACTGTCGCCGGACAAAACGGCAGCCACGGACTTTGAACAACTCGAATGGCTGAAACTGGGTTTGATCGCATCTTGGGCCGATTCTGAGGTACGGGGGCGGGTAATTTACTTGCACCATCCCCCCTACGTGACTGAGGCAACAAAGTGGAATCAAGCTCAAACTTTGGCGGTTCGGTGGCATTTGCGGGAGGTTTTCGATGGGGCGGCGCGGTCAATTGGGGATGGGTTGCGGGGGCGGGCGATCGTTGATTTAGTGCTGACGGGTCACGCCCATTGTTTAGAATACCTGCGGACTGGGGATACTGGACACGCTGATTCTCATATAAATTGGATGATCTGCGGGGGAAGCGGGCACAGTCTGCGTCGCCAGCGTGCGGAAGGGCCGGTGTTGCAGGAGTTTTCGAGTCCTTCAGTTGATCGGGTGGCGCGATCGAACGTTGGGGAAAAAGCCAGTCGCCCGGTAGCAGAATCTTTGCTATATATCGGCCGCAGCGGTGAAGGTTCGCAGAAACGCCGTCCTTATTCGTGTTTACGGATTGATGTTTTGCTGGGGTGTCCGCCGAAGTTCAGGGTTCGACCTTTGGTGGCTGAACGATTTCAGGGTAAATGGCTGGATAGTGCGATCGAACCTTTTGTGATTTAGCCGAAATGAGGACACGGCACTGCCCATTGGTGTCAACTTAAGGTAAAACCGATAGTCCGACAGGGGTTGAAACCCCTGTCTCAAAGCAAAAGTCCTCTTGCATATAGCAATCCTAAATCATTTGTGAATTTCTTACTCCCTCCCCTGCGGTTAAAAAATCATCCTAAAAATCCCCATAACTACTAATAGCTACCTGCAATCTTCCAATAACTTCATCAACCGAAATTGCCCCCAACTCCCCAGAAGCACGAGTCCGAATATTCAAACTATTAGACTCAACCTCCTTCGCACCCACAACACCCATCACCGGAATTTTATCCTTCTCAGCATTGCGAATCAACTTACCCAAACGTTCGCTACTCTCATCAGCTTCCGCGCGCATTCCTAGAGCCTTCATCTTCGCAGCCACTTCCTTCGCGAACGGCAAAAACTCATTGCTAACAGGCAACAAACGCACTTGAATCGGTGCTAGCCACAGTGGAAAATCGCCTGCATACTGCTCGATCAAAATTCCGATCAAACGCTCCAAAGAACCGAAAGGAGCGCGGTGAATCATCACTGGGCGCTTGCGAGTGCCATCTTCAGCGACATATTCCAGGTCAAAACGTTCTGGCAAATTGTAATCTACCTGAACAGTTCCTAATTGCCATTCTCTATCCAAGACATCTTGGAAAATGAAATCGAGTTTTGGCCCGTAAAAAGCCGCTTCCCCAATTCCCTCAAAATAGTTCATTCCTAAAGTTTCCACCGCGCGGCGAATCGCACCCTGAGCTTTTTCCCAAGCTTCATCGGAACCGATATATTTATCTAAATTATCTGGATCGCGGAAACTCAAACGCGCTTTGAAATTCTTGAGTTGTAGGCTTTTGAATACTGACAGAATCAAATCCACCACACTCAAAAATTCTGCATCCAATTGTTCCGGCGTGACAAATAAGTGGGAATCATCCACTGTAAAGCCGCGCACTCTGGTTAAACCGCCCAATTCTCCCGATTGTTCGTAGCGGTAAACTGTGCCGAATTCTGCTAAGCGCATCGGCAATTCTCGATAGGAACGTAACTCGCTTTTGTAAATTTGAATGTGAAAAGGGCAATTCATGGGTTTCATCACAAAACCCTGTTCATTTGCGGCCGCTTCTGCATCTTCTGCCATCAGCGGAAACATATCTTCTTTGTATTTCTGCCAATGTCCTGAGATTTTGAACAAATCGACTCTGGCGATGTGGGGAGTGACTACTTGCAGATAGCCGCGTTTGATTTGTTCTTGTTTCAAGAAATCTTCTAAAATACTTCTCAAAACAGTGCCTTTTGGTGTCCATAAAGGCAAACCTGGCCCGACTGCATCGGCGAAAATAAACAAGCCTAATTCTTTGCCTAATTTGCGATGATCGCGCCTTAATGCTTCTTCTTTGCGGTGTTTGTAGGCTGCTAATTGTTCGGGGGTTTCCCAGGCGGTGCCGTAAATTCGCTGTAGCTGGGCTTTGGTTTCGTCGCCGCGCCAATAGGCTCCTGCTAGGCTTTCGAGTTCGATCGCCTTTGGATTCAATTCACTGGTATTATCCAAGTGAGGCCCGGCGCACAAATCCCACCATTCGTCGCCCAAATGGTAAAGAGTAATCGGTTCGATCAAACCTGCTAGAATTTCTAATTTGTAAGGTTCGTTAATTGCCTGAATCCGTTGCTGAGCTTCTTCGCGGCTGACTTCTTCGCGAATTACAGGTAATTTGCGGTTGATGATTTTGATCATCTCTTTTTTAATGGCTTTTAAATCCTGTTCCGTAAATGGTTCGGGAGTGTCAAAGTCATAGTAGAAACCGTTTTCAATCCAAGGGCCAATGGTGACTTGGGCCTTGGGAAATAACTTCTGTACCGCCATCGCCATGACGTGGGAGGTGGTGTGGCGAATTTTTTTTAGTTGCTCCGATTCGCTGGTGCGGGGCAAATCTATTTTAGCGGGCTGTTCGGGAGCGGAAATGGATTCTGAGCTAGACATTGGTTGATTTAGCAATTAATTTAGTTACACTGGCTTCTATCTTACTCAGTCCTGGGCGCACTAAGCTGTGTTGCATCTAGATTGCTTATGGTATTAGAGAGGAGAGGGGGAGAAGGGGAGAGGGGGAGAGGATTTGACGATTTTCGATCCTCGATCGAAATATACAATTTAAATGCACAACAGCTTATAAACAGTCCTGGACGCAAGTGTCACAATTGGTAAGGTGCGTCAGATCCCAAACCCTCGATAATCCGTTCATAATCAAAGTCTGACGCACCCTACAAGTTGATTGGAATGTGCCAGTTGCTTCCAGGACTGTCTTCCATCCAAAATCCCAAATCTAAAATCTAAAATCGATTGAGTCTTTAGTTAAAATAATGTTACAATTTGTAAATAGCGTCTAAGATTAAAATAGATAAATAACCCAATTTTAGTCCATGCTTAATCCCAACTTGCCCGAATCAGAATTGCTGAAATCCATACTGCAACCGCTGTTAGAGGATTTTAGGGACTGGTTTGGTCGATCGGCAACTCTCTTAGAAACTAATGAAATTGCCTTTCTCACTCGTGAGGAGCAGTCTGACTTGTTAGCGCGAGTAAAGCAAGTTCAGCAAGAAGTAAGCGCTGCGAATGCTTTATTTCAAGCAACTGGAGGTCAAGTTGGGATTGAAACCGCAACCCTGATGCCGTGGCACAGACTGCTTGCCGAATGCTGGAAAGTATCGGCGCGATTTCGCTCAGAGCAGTCGGTGAAGCTTGGAAAATAAGGTGATTTCAAATTAAGCCCGCCTTCAAATTCCCAACTTAAGGAAATATCGGCGGCAGAGTTGACAACATCAAAAAGATTTCCAGTTAATAATTCATTAATTGCTGAAACAAATTTGTAAATTGCTGTGTGGCTGTTTAGCCCGGAGAAAAATATCATGTTACACCTGCTTTATATCCTAGCTTTTACCGTTCTTGCCTTTCTAGCCGTCGGTAACTTAATCCGTAGTTTAGTGACGGTGGGTATGGAGTCCCAGCGCCCTCAACAATTTAGACAAAATAATCCCTACGCATCCTATCCTCGCTCTCTTGCTGTACCGCATCCAGAACTTTTAGACGAATACGGAAATATTGTTAATGAGCCTTTGTTAGTGATGCGCTCGCTGACGGTACAAGATGCTCGCGAAAAATTAGATGCTCTCTACAAGTCATCTCCGGGCGGCAGCGATGAAGGTGGCGAGTTAGTCTGAGTCTGGGAAACGCATAGTATTTATACTTACGGGCGATCGCCCTGAAAAAAAATAATTGGCCGTTAGTTTTTAATTAACGGTCAATTAGTAGTGACTTTTGAGAGATACTGGAAGGGGATCGATCTCAAATATTTGTCGATCGCTCCCGTTTTGCGATCGGCAAAAATGCACGTTAAGTCTAAATGATCGTCCCTATTTCGGTATTGGCAGAACTTCTGCAAACTTTGCCCCAACTGCGGGCGCAAATTTATTTCAAATCTTCCATGACAGCGCTGTCTCACGCGATGGAGGATTTAGTTTTGGCGGGTTCGGATGAACCTTTGGTGATTGCTACCTTTCAGCGAGAGCGTTTCTACCGCCAAGAAGCTCACCGCTATCGGCGAATTGCCTTACGCTCTTCTCAGGTATACGTGCTGGCAGGACCGGAAACTGAGTTTAAAAATTCTTCGGAGTGTCACGAAACTGTGGCGTTTGCGCCGGAAGAGCCGTTAAGCCAAGAGTGGAATTTGGTGGTGCTGGGTCATGAATACTCAACTTGTCTGATTTGTCAAGAAAAAATTGTGCCGATCGAAAATCAGGACTCTAGCGAACCACTGTTGATGGATCAGGCTCGTAGATTTGAAGGGATTTGGACGTTCGATCGGGAGGTAAGCTGTCAAGCCGCCACATTGTTACTCGATCGCATTGTCAAGTATCGCCCAGAATTGGCCGAAAAGATCGATCGAGCACGCACAACTTACAAATTAGTCAAAACACCCAAAAAAACCAGGAAATCCACGAATTCCACATCTACAAAGTCAGACAAAACTTTAGGGAAACCCCCCAAACTTCCCAATCCTAAACTGAGCGATGCTTTTGCCGAACGCTTGGTCACTTACTTGCAAGCTGGCCAGCACAAACTGCTGAAAGCATACGGTGCCATAGCAGCACAAGAACGCAAAGAACGCCTTGTAAACTTAATTACAACAGCCATGCGGCAGTCTCTCAACCCACAAGAAATCGTGGAAGTTGCAGTGCAAGAACTGGGTACTGCTCTATCAGCAAGCCGCTGTTTAATCTATCGCTGCAAAGCTACAGATATTGCGACTAAAATCGATCGCGAATTTTTGCGACAGGATACTGATTCCCTGCTACATCAGACTTGGCCGTTGCAGGAAAATCCGATATTTCGTGATGCGGTGAAAAACCAAGAACGAGTTTACATCCAAGATACAGCACAACACCCGCGCATTGTCAATACAGAATCGTTACAACGGAGTGTAAAACAATGGCAAATTGTTTCCTGGTTAATGGTGCCTGTGCTTTATCAGGGGCGGGTTCTGGGAATGGTCGAATTGCACCAGTGTCGATCGACTGTAGCTTGGGAAGAAGACGAACTGGCATTGGTTGAGGCGATCGCCACCCAACTCGGAGCAGCCTTAATTCAAGCAGAAACCTACGCACATTTAGAAGAACTAAATCAACAATTAGAAGCCTTAGACCGCACTCGCAGCAATCTAATAGCCATCACAGGCCACGAACTCCGAACTCCTCTTTCCACTATTCAAGTGTGTCTAGAAAGTTTGAATACCGAACCAGATATGCCAGCCGAATTGCGGAAAATCATGTTAGAAACAGCCCTCGGTGATGCCGATAGAATGCGGAAACTCGTGCAAGATTTTCTCACACTTTCCCACTTAGAAAGCGGACGAGTTGCCTGGAATGTAGAATCACTAACCCTGCAAGAATGCGTGGATTTAGCCCTCAGCAGCGTTCGAGCTCGTGGTTACGACAAAAAATTGCCACAAATCATCGCCGAAGTATCCGCAGAATTGCCTTTAGTACAAGCTGATGGCGAGTGGTTAGTAGAAGTGCTTTCCAAACTGTTAGACAATGCTTGCAAATTCACCACGCCCCAGGGAATTGTCACCATTCGAGCTAAATGTAACGGTTATAGGATGGTAGAAGTCCTTGTATCGGATACGGGGAGAGGAATAGAGGCGAATAGTTTGAAAGTAGTGTTCGATCGATTTTATCAAGAAGAAGGAGCATTGCGGCGCAGTACCGGCGGCACCGGTTTAGGATTAGCCATTTGCAAACAGATTGTGGCGGGCTGGGGAGGTAAAATTTGGGTAGATTCCCCAGGAAAAGACAAAGGCAGTGAATTTCATTTCACTATTCCTACTGTTTAGACAGTTGACAGTTGACAGTTGACAGTTGACCGTTAACTGTTAGCTCTTCGACCCTTCGACTCCGCTCAGGGCACAACAAATAACAAACAACAAATAACAAAACACTGTTAACTTTCTTTACAATTTCCACAGTAGGGTAACAGTCTAATGATAGGATGCCGTAAAAATCCTTTGGATATATCTATGTCAGAAGAACTCACTGGACAACCTCCTATCTTCGGCGGCAGCACCGGCGGCTTGCTGACTAAGGCGCTAGTTGAAGAAAAGTATGCGATCACTTGGACTAGCGCCAAGGAACAGGTGTTTGAAATGCCGACTGGTGGCGCTGCAATCATGCGTCAAGGTGACAATCTGTTGTATCTGCCCCGGAAGGAGCAGTGCATCGCTTTAGGCGGCCAGCAACTGCGGGCTAAATTCAAAATCTCGAACTACAAGATTTACCGTGTATTTCCTGACGGTTCTAATGAGTACCTGCATCCCAAGGATGGCGTATTCCCTGAAAAGGTGAACGAAGGTCGTGTTGCTAATGGTAGTGTTCCTCGCAATATTGGCAGCAATCCTAATCCGATCAAGGTGAAGTTCACCGGTAAAAAGACCTACGAAGTTTAGGTTTTCCGAAAATCGCTGAGCTATATTGGGTAGTATTTCCTAAAAAGCTCAGCTTGTATTTTCTGGTTTGTAGTAGCGCTTGGGCGGGAGAGAGTTTTTCTAGATCGCCCAAGCGTAACTGCAAACTTCAACTCTTAATAAAAATTAATAATTAAAATAACAATGAATCTCGTAATCAGGCGAGCAACTCATCAGGATATCGATGTTTGCGCTCGGATTAATTATGAAGCTTTTAAGGGTATTTCCGATCGCCATCAATTCCCTACAGATTTTCCGACACTGGATTTTGCAACGGAAATCACTGGTCTTTTAATCAACAATCCGTTGTTTTTTGACATTGTAGCTGAAAGCGATGGCTCGGTTGTCGGCTGCGGTTTTATGGATGAACGGAACCCGATTCGCGGCATTGGGCCCGTTAGTGTCGATCGCACTTTTCAGTCCAAGGGAACAGGAAGAAAAATCATGAAAGCCTTACTGGAACAGGGAAAGGAGGCTCAGGGTATTCGTTTGGTTCAAGAATCTTTTAATATGGCATCCCTGTCACTGTACATTTCTCTCGGTTTTGAGGTGAAGGAACCTTTGCTGTTGCTGGAGGGGAAGTTTCGCAGTCAGCCACGGTATGACTTTGAGGTGCGGCCGCTGACAAGTGAGGATGTTGACGAATGTGAAGCTT
Organism: Tychonema bourrellyi FEM_GT703; assembly: GCF_002412335.2. Taxonomy (GTDB): domain Bacteria; phylum Cyanobacteriota; class Cyanobacteriia; order Cyanobacteriales; family Microcoleaceae; genus Microcoleus; species Microcoleus bourrellyi. Next base: position 3,532 of record NZ_NXIB02000139.1, on the reverse strand, counting down.
TGTGTAAAAGAGTATATGGGTGCGATCGCCCTTCCGAGATAGAATACGCCCTAAATCACCTTTCTCCCTTAGTTGCCACCAAACAAGCTCGGATTGTGGCCTATACTTGTGCGGTGTCTACTTTCGGCCACAGCGTCGCCGAAACTGAAGCTGATATGCAGGCTTTGCTATTAGGTGCGGCTGCGTATAGTCCCGGAGAAGTGCTTTGTTTTCACTTACCGGTGCGCTATGCAAGTTTGTTTCGCTGGTGTTTGCAAGAGGGGCTGCGCGGCCTCAAGCCACTGGCGGTGATGGCAATTGGTGACTATCAGCAGCCTGCGGGATGTTGCTTTCCGTCTTATCTTTATTAGATATCTCAAGAAAAGCCTGTTTTGAACAGGCAAGATGCCTGTTCCACAATAATTATTGGAGAAGTCTATTGATTCTATAGCAAAGTTAGTATAGCAAGCACCAAGACGGTTAGAACTTTATTAATCGCTGATAATATTGCTATTGTTGCATTTTGTTCATTCCTTCTTCCTTCTTCCTTCTTCCTTCTGCAATATATGATATTTCCAGATTTTTCACAATTCTCCGAACTGGCAAAACAAGGCAATTTTGTACCCGTGTATCAGGAATGGATTGCTGATTTAGATACGCCAGTTTCTGCGTGGTATCGGGTGTGTGCCGATCAACCTTACAATTTTCTGCTGGAGTCGGTGGAAGGTGGGGAGAAAGTTGGGCGTTATAGTTTGTTAGGGTGCGATCCGCTGTGGATTTTGGAGGCTAAGGGCGATCGAACAACTCAAGTTTACCGCGACGGTTCCCAAAAAGTATTTACGGGCGATCCATTTGCGGCTTTGACTGAGTGTTTAGAACCCTATAAGCCCGTGAAATTGCCACAGTTACCGCCGGGAATTGGTGGGTTGTTTGGGTTTTGGGGTTATGAGTTAATTAAGTGGATTGAACCGCGTGTTCCTGTATATCCGGCTGGGGAAAAAGATTTGCCGGATGGGTTGTGGATGCAGGTTGATAATTTGTTGATTTTCGATCAGGTGAAGCGGAAGATTTGGGCCGTAGCTTATGCTGATTTGCGGGATGTTGGGGTTGATTTAGCTGAGGCTTATGGCCAAGCGTGCGATCGGGTTTCTCGATTAGTTGATAAGCTGAAATCGCCACTTTCACGGCAATCTACTCTGATAGAATGGACTCCTCCCAATGATGGGCAAGATGCCCGTTCCACAAGCAATAAGAACGGGCAAGATGCCCGTTCCACAAGTGTTAAAGACGGGCAAGATGCCCGTTCCACAAGTGGTAAAGACGGGCAAGATGCCCGTTCCACAACAGACAATACAGAATTGAGTTACACCAGCAATACTACTCCCGAAAAGTATTGTGCCAATGTCATAAAAGCTAAGGATTATATCAAAGCAGGAGATATTTTTCAAGTAGTTATTTCCCAGCGGCTGGAGTCTGAATACAGCGGCGATCCTTTTGCACTTTACCGCTCTTTGCGTTTGATTAATCCTTCTCCGTACATGGCTTATTTTAATTTCGGAGATTGGCAGATTATCGGTTCGAGTCCAGAGATTATGGTGAAGGCGGAAAACACGCCAGATGGCAAGAGAATCGCAACTTTACGCCCGATAGCCGGGACTCGCCGCCGGGGGAAAACTGCTCAAGAAGATGAGGCTTTGGCTGCTGAATTGTTGCAAGATCCGAAGGAGATTGCCGAACACGTGATGTTAGTTGATTTAGGCAGAAATGACTTAGGCAGAGTTTGCCGCAGCGGGACGGTAAAAGTTGATGAATTAATGGGGATTGAGCGTTATTCTCATGTGATGCACATTGTGAGTAATGCGATCGGAGAATTGGCTGAGGATAAGACAGCTTGGGATTTGTTGAAAGCCGCTTTTCCGGCGGGTACGGTTAGTGGTGCTCCGAAGATTCGGGCGATGGAAATTGTGCACGAGTTGGAAGGCTGTCGCCGGGGGCCGTATTCTGGGGTTTATGGGTATTATGATTTTGAGGGACAGTTGAATAGTGCGATCGCAATTCGGACTATGGTTGTGCGTTCTTTAGGTGATGATAAACATTCGGTTTCTGTGCAAGCCGGTGCTGGTTTGGTGGCTGATTCTAACCCGGAAATGGAATATGAGGAAACGCTAAATAAAGCTAGGGGGATGTTGCAAGCAATTCGCTGTTTGAAATAGGTCATGGGGCATGGGGCATGGGGCATTGGGCATTGGGCATTGGGCATTGGCGAGGCAGAGCCTCTGGATCTGCGTTACTAGGCAGAGCCTGGTAACGAGAAATCGCCGAAAGTTTTAATCGCTAATTTCCTAATAGGCGATCGATGTAAAATATCAAGGAGTTAACGCATGAGGCCCAGAAACCGGGTTTTTTACGAAATACTTGATTGAAACCCTCAGATTAGGTAAAAACCCGGTTTCTTTAGTCATAGTGCGTCCAGAAGTGACCATTTTACCAAAAACATAATTATGAACTTTTATATAGTTGACGTATTTGCCGAGTCAAAATATGCTGGCAACCAGCTAGCCGTCTTTTGCGGTGCGGGAGTTGCTGAGCTATCTGAGACCCAAATGCTGATGATAGCCAGGGAAATCAATTATTCGGAAACTACATTTATTCCCTCAAACCAGCCACAAAACGGCGGCTACGACGTGCGGATATTCACCCCCAAAAAGGAATTACCATTTGCCGGTCATCCCACATTAGGAACAGCATTCGTTTTGCAACAAGAAATTATCAAAAAACTTGTAGAACAAGTTATTTTAAATCTAGAAGTAGGTCAAATTCCAGTTACTTTCAACTATCACAATGAAGCCGCAGATATTTTATGGATGCGACAAAATCAGCCTAAATTTGGTCAAGTTTTATCAGCCGAAAGTCTCGCAAACGTGCTGAATTTAGAAGTCGATGAAATTGATGCAAGATTTCCAATTCAAGAAGTTTCTACGGGAGTACCGTTTATCATTGTACCATTAAAAACTCTCCCATCCCTCAAAAAAGCTCAAGTCAACTTAGATAAATATTTTGAGCTGATTGAGACAACAGAAGCCAAAGAAATTTTGATATTTTGTCCAGAGACTTACAATGATATTAATGACTTGAGCGTGCGAGTATTTGCCCATTCTTTAGGAATTCCCGAAGATCCGGCAACCGGGAGTGCAAATGGCTGTTTGGCTGGATATTTGGTAGAATATGCTTATTATGGCGCAGAAAAGATTGATGTGAGAGTCGAGCAGGGTTATGAGATTAATAGACCTTCACTGCTGCTGTTGCAATCTCAGAGAAAAGACGGTGAAATAGAAGTGTTGGTTGGCGGCAAAGTGGTGATGGTTGCTAAAGGAGAATTTGTTTAGAAATAATCGTAAACACCTGTAGAGGCGGGTTTTTCCAACCGTAATTGCCTAAAACTAATTATCTCGCAAACCACCCCCTACGGAATTATGAGATGTTTGATTGTTCCGTATATATAGCAATCCTAAATCATTTGTGAATTTCTTACTCCCTCCCCTTACTAAGGGGA
>NZ_NXIB02000138.1 GCF_002412335.2 Tychonema bourrellyi FEM_GT703 | reverse complement strand
GAGGGGGAGAAGGAGAGGGGGAGAAGGGGAATCGGAGGGATGAATGAAAAGCTTAAAAATTCATCGTTCTGGGGGTTCTGGCGCTCCCCATCTCCCCCTCTCCCCATCTTCTCATCACCCCATCTCCCCATCAACAGAAAATGAAACAGCCCTGCCCAAATGGGGGATTTTATTCAACGCTATTACATAGCCTTAGTTTCCGGCATCAAACACTTATCAGAATCACAACCCGCAGGCCCCGAATCCATCATTTCACCCAAGTCATAACGACTCAGTGCCACCTGAAAAACATCTATTTGACGACGCACTAAAACGTCTTTCAACATCGTCTCGTAAATTTCCTTACTCACCGGTTCAAAAGGCAAACGTGGGAAAGTTTCAAGGGCATCAAACCGAGACAAAAGTGCGGCAGAAATGTAGCCTTCGTCATCGCGAATCGCTTCATAAATCCGCGTACCCAAACTTTCAACTTCATTTTCCCGCAACTCAATCGTCGCGCTGGTGTTGTGTCGCACGTAGAACTTTTGGACTTGCATATAAAAGTCCATCTGTGCCGCCGCTGAGAATTTGTTAATCTCAATTTCATCAGCACCGGGTAAATCAGCCCAACTGACAGCAACGGGTATTTCTACCAGCCATTCTGTGCAGCGTTCATCGAAGGGATTGTTCAGCAAATTGCCGTTTTCATCTTTATCAGATTGGGACGGAATTACGTTGTATCCGTAGTCGATGCAGGCGAGGGCTACAGGGTCGTTTTTGCCGAAAGTGATTCGGCGAATGAAACGCTGGGATTTCGGGGGATGCCAGCCGGGGGAAGCACCTGTCAGTAGAGATTTTGTACCCGATGGTTGAACGGTTGTGCAGCGATTTGGACGTTTCAATGAATGGCGATCGCAATAATCCCATACTACCCGATTCACAATCTCCCGCCAACCCGTCAAATACTCTTCTTCCCTCTGTTTAAACGCCATTCCCTGGTCAGTTTGCGGGCGGCCTTCCACCCACCAACGCAGCCACTCAACGCCAAAACCATGCACGAAGAAATCAAATAATCCCGTGAAAGATACGCCGACAATCGGGTCTAATTCGCGGCTATATTGATAGCGCGGTTCGCTAAATTTGTGATTGAGAAGTACCGCGACAGATAGAGCTCCGGCGGTGAAAGCTTCTTCCTGTTCTTTGAAATTGTAAGGGTCAAGTTGATTGAGGTGGATCTCAGACAAATTGCAGAAAAAATTCGAGCCGATGATTTCACCACAGGGGTTTAATCCCACACGGACTAACCGATGCTCTAGCTCGCCAGCGGTCATGTCAGGATAGAGTTTCTGCAACCAATCTTTAGCTTTTCCTTCGTTGTAAGCTTTCAAAAACTCAAGTTTAAGACTCGGTGTTGAAAGTAAGTCAACGTTAGATCGAGCTACAGCTTCGCCGGCCCATTGAATCGCACCTTCGCCGCTGTAATACTGTTTGTGGACAGCATCAATACATTCTTCTAGTGTAGGTTTGCTATGAAAAACACGGGTATGATTTGCCATACGAAGGGCATCGCGCTCTGGATCGATTCTCCAGTTGCCACTTTCATCTTGTTGCCACAAATTGTTTTTAGCATTTGCCCCTAGTTCATCACCCGATTCAAACTGACGCATCCCCGCGCTGTTATGAGTTAGATAACCATCGCAGTAAAAACAATGAGCTTTTTCTACTTCAATGTCATAAGTTTTGACATGATTGTAGCTTCCCAGCCCTTTAACGGTGACTGGAATATCTAATGAGATATCAGCCTCAGCGATATAGCGTTCGTAATTAGCATCAACTGTGCGAGAACCTTGGAATCCCATATCTCGCATTTCGCTGTAGGTATGAGCCTCTCGCATGATTGCGCCAGGAACAGTGAAACCATACATTTTCAGTCCTTGGCGTAGTTCTCCCTTCAGCGAGTGAGGCGAAATCAGAGCGTTATAACGCTCTTTGAGTGCTGGAATTGTCAATTGGTACTTAATTTGCCATCCCGACTGTTGCGGATAAGTTGTAGTAATTCTGCCAGCGATACCCAAGCTAGATAAAACAGCGCTAATTTGTCTGACAAATGACGGATAAACTGAGGTAACTAAGTGAGGAGGACGGCCATTAACAGTGCCATCGCTGTCCATTAATCCAGCTAGATAAGCTGCCCGGATGTCTACTGAACCCTGCAAAATCCAACTAGGAATAGTTAGGGGAATATTTGGCTGCTTAATGTAGCGATGGAAGTATTCAGCTAATCGAATGGATGAACATATAGATTTGGCTGTGTTTTCACCCTTGATGACCCCATGAACAGCACTCAAGCCAAATAAAGCTAAAGCAGAATTGATTTTAGCTTGAATTTTAGGTGTGAGTTCTGTATCCAAACTGTTCATCGCCCATTCTACGCGCCCATAGGGCTTGTCGTATTTATTGCGGCCAAGAGCCACATAACCATCACCGTGGGTAAACGCGATTAACCAAGCAACTTCGGCTGTCAGTTCGGGAACCACAAAGGACTTAGCTGTACGACTTTGTGAAGGTCGGGATTCTGTAAAATCAGGAGGGAGATGGGTAATTGTGCCAGGTAGGACTTGGGTGTTGTGTAAGAGCCGATCGCCTTCAGCTAAACTCGCAACTGATTTCCAAACAATACCACCTTGAGCATCTGCTAAGACTGCTTGTCGATGGTTTAAGGTTGCTCTAGGATAAGTCGCATTGGTTTCAATTTCGTAGACATCTTGAAATCCCTGGTCGAATTTATCAACAACTCGCTGGAATCCCAGAGGAGTTTGCACTAGGTCACCAAGTTGCACATCACAAATAGGAACAAGACCTTTAGAAGTGTGAACTAAAGCATCTTCTGGGAGACAGCGCCGAATATTCCCAGCCACAATTGTAACCGCAGCTTCGTCAATTAACACGCAGCATTCAACTGAATTCAACTGCCGCCCTAAAGCTTTATTCAAAATTGCTGAGCAACGCTGATAAAGGTCGGGCAATTTGACTGGATTTGCGACTCCGCCAAAACCTTTTAAAGGTTCTCCCACGGGGCGGACATCACTCAAATCGATGTAAACTTGAACTTCTCCTGCAAATCTTTCATCTGTGGATAATTCCAGCAAAGCTTGATAGGATTTCACCCAACCTTGGCGGGAATCTCCGACATAAATAGTTGCGGTTTTTTCAGCTATTTTTACTTCGGTTTCTTGACGGCGCAATTCAGCGGGTGTAGAGCCGATTTCACCCTGCATTGTCACGGTTAAGCGGTTGCTAATCTGTGGCAATTGGTTGATATATTTGGGTTCCAAAACTGCACCGGTGCCGCAGCCCATCATCGCCAAATCCATCAACAAGCCAAAGGCCCGCCAGTCGAGAATATTTGTTGAGGAGCAATTATATGCGCCGGAAAAATTCTCTGGTTGCTCAATCCATTTGCTACCGCCCACCCACAGCCAGCGCCCGGAAGCGAGGGTTTTGAGCTCGTTTTGCATCCGGTGTAGGAGTTGTGTTTCTTCGGAGGTGAGGTTTCCGAGCTTTTGGAGACCTTTGACGGTTCGATCGCACACATCAGCCCAAGTTTCCCTTCCCGTCTCGGTACGGCGGCTGTACGTCCTGAAAAATACTGGATTGGCTGCGGGTGCTGTTTCGGGGAAATCGGACAGGTGGCGTTTCTCGCGGGCACTCGATCGCTCTAATTCTCGAACCATAGGTTGTGTACTGACGTGTCGGAATATATCAACAGACTATGAATATACAACAGGATTCAGATTTAGGGTTAGAGGTTGACAAATTTCACAATTTGCACTAAATATGGGGACACCTCTATACAGGCAGAGTGTAAGAATAGCCTGAAAACTTCACCAAAAAACCCGATTTTTGCCAGAAACCGGGTTAAGCTGTTCAGCATTTAAACTCCGCAGCGTAGGGTGCGTCAGTATTATCAGGTTTTCCGTTTCAGCGTCAGGGTTCTAGCTGACGCACCCTACTAGCCTCGTTACTGGTTTAAATGGATAACAGCTTATGCACAAATGTTTTGAATTGTCAATCATTTGTGAGTAAAAACTCAATATTTGGCTGTAGGGGGTCTTGAACAATGCCTACACCCTGAAATCCCCAACGTTCTAGGAGTTTTTTGATTTGTGGACTGGAAATTGACTCGACCCCGAAGCGATCGGCAAAATCGGCTGCGTGGGCGTTAAGGTAGCTCAAAGCGTCATAGTCTTCGCGGAAAATCAGCAGAAAACTCACGGTTGAATCTGGATTGGGACAGGCGCTGATATATTTGCCATCAGCACGGGAACGCAGCAGGTAAAAAATTTGAGATAGCATATTATCTTTCTCGTTGAATAGGGAGTTCCTAAAGAAGATATTGTACTGGGGTTTGACTCGCAGATGATGCGAAAATTGAGTGAATTTGCGATCGGATAAGTTTAACCAAAGAAACCGGGTTTGTGGCTGTTTCTGCTGGTCTCAACGAAGTATTATCGAAAAAACCCGGTTGCTGACTGCATACTTCCTCCTTTGCGATGATTAATTTTCCACAGCCCCTAAAGCTTTGAGCGTGGCTTTTTCAACTTCCGTTAAACCCGTAACACCCGTGATATTCATCTCCTCATAAGGTCTGTCACTTTTCAGTATTTTGATGCACTCACCAGTCTGGAAATCCCAAAGTCTAATTGTGCCATCCCGACTGCAAGCAGCAATAATTTTTCCATTAGAACTGAAGGCAACAGAGTTAATTCTACTGGTATGACCTTGCAAAATTTTGAGACATTCACCTGTACTGATATCCCATAATCTTACCGTTCCATCGACACTTCCACTAACAAGTATTTCACTAGAAGAACTAAAGGCAACTGAACTTATCCAATCAGTATGCCCCTGCAAAATTTGGAAACATTCACCGCTGCGGACATCCCATAGTCTGATTGTTTGATCGACACTTCCACTGGCAAGTATTTCACCATTCTGGCTAAAGGCGATCGCGCGTGCCCAAGCCGTATGCGCCTGCAAAATTTGGAGGCATTCACCAGTATGGATATCCCACAGCCTTACCGTTCCGTCATAACCTGTACTCGCAAATATCTCGCCCAAAGGACTGAAAGCAGCCGAGTGTACTGAACTGTTATGCCCTTGCAAGGTTTTGAGGCATTGACCACTGCTGACATCCCATAGCTTCAATGTTTGGTTATAACTTGCACTAGCAAGTATTTCGCCCGAAGGACTGAAGGCGATCGAGTGTACTTGATTTCCCCACTCTGGCAAAGTATGGAGGCATTCACCACTGCTAACATCCCACAGCCTCAGTGTTTCGTCATAACTGCCGCTAGCAAGTATTTCACCGTTTGGACTGAAAGCAACCAAGTCTACCCGATCGAGATGTCCATGCAAGATTTTGAGGCATTCACCACTGCTGACATCCCACAGCTTGACTGTTTGCGCGTCATCGCCGCTGGCCAGCATTTCACCGTTGGGAGTGAAGGCGATCGACCTTACTTGAGTGCTATGCCCTTGCAGCGTATTCAAGCATTCACCAGTATTGATATCCCACAGCTTCAGCGTTTGGTCACCGCTTCCACTAACAAGTATTTCACCAGCAGGATGGAAGGCGACTGACCCTATTCGATCGTTATGTCCTTGCAAAGTATTCAAGCATTCACCAGTGCGGATATCCCACAGCTTCGTTGTGCGATCGTGACTTCCACTAGCGAGTATTTCGCCATTTGGACTGAAGGTGATCGACCGTACTTTCTCGAAATGTCCCTCCAAAATTTGGAGACATTCACCGCTACCGATATTCCACAGCCTTACTGTTTCGTCGTCGCTGCCACTAGCAAGTATTTCACCAGCAGAATTGAAAGCAACTGAAAACACGTTTTTATGACCGTACAAAATTTTGAGGCATTCACCAGTACCGACATTCCACAGCCTCACTGTTTTGTCGCCACTTCCACTGGCCAACATCTCACCAGCAGGATGGAAAGCGACTGAAAGTACAACTTTAGTATGGTCTTGCAAAATTTTGCAGCATTCACCCGTGTGAATATCCCATAACCTGATCGTGCGATCGAAACTCCCGCTAGCGAGTATATTTCCATCAGGATTGAAGGTGACTGACATGACTGATTCGGTATGTCCCTGCAAAACTTTTAAACATTCACCAGTCTTGACATCCCATAACTTGATTATTTGGTCATAACTCCCGCTAGCAAGTATCTCACCGTCAGGACTAAAGGCGACTGACTCCACCACGTTGGTATGTCCTTTACAGGTCAATATTTCTCTGCCACTGCTAGCTTCCCACAAGCGAACTACGCCATCACTATCACCTGTAGCTAACAGTTTACCATCAGGACTAAATGTTACTGACCGAACACTGCCGAAGATTTTACTAAAAGTAGAATCAGTCAAATTTGCTTCCGCAAAATTGACGCGGCGCAGACTAGCATTTGTAAAATCAGCACCTAAAATAACGGCATGAGAAAGGTCTTTTCCTTCTAACGCAGTTCGATCGATTTTCACCAACAGCGTCGCCGCATTCCCTCCCACATAACCTACCTCGCTTTCTGTTTTGCCCCGTGTTGCTTCCAGAATTTCCAGTAGGGGCAATCCCCCCGTGGTTGCCCCTCTTTCGGTGGTTGCCCCTAAACCTGGGGCGGGCGGGCACGGGGGCACCGCCCCTACCATTGGCAACAACAAATCCATTACAGCTTTTGTTAGCGGCGCGTGTCCGAAACTCTGGCGAAGTTGTCCTAAATCTTCAGCAACAAATCCCTTTAAAGGCGCAATCAATTCCTTCTGATTTCTCTTCTGGGCCTGAAGCCGACAATAATTAGACCAAGTGTATTCTTGAGGCGCTGCATTAGGGTTGACACAAGACTGTTCAGGCGCAACTAATTCGGTAAAATCTGCCGCCAAAACTCCCAATTCCGCTGCAAATTTATAAGCGACAAAAAACTCTAATAACGAACGATGCGCCGGAGTATAATCGCCATCAGCATTGCGAATCAGCATCGTTTGACCCATCATGTCATAGTGCCAGTGGTCTAAGTCTTTTTCCTCTTGGACGATGGAACCAAATAGGCCGCGAATGCGATCGGGAAAACCGCGATAATTCAGACTCATTTGGTCGGTAGACAGCATTTCCCAAGACAATTCGCACAAAAAGTAAAGCTTATCTGCTAGCGAAGTAAAAGTCCGTTCTGCTTTGATATCTCTCTCTATCTTCCGCCGCACCGCATACAGATAGATTCGCGACATATCAACTGGTTTTCCAGCTTCAATATCGGGCAATGCTTCCAAAATTAACTCGGTCATCACCGGGCGACGCGCTAAATCCAATAGTTGCGGGTTTCCCATGACTTTTTCGACTGTGGCTACTTCTGTTTGAAATGACAGCGCTTGCCTAATTTGGTCGTCGTTAAATTTCTCTAATTCTAATACTTCAAATTGGGGAGTTTCGCCTGTTAAAATGGTTGTTGATGCTTGCAGTTCTGCATTGAACAATGCCCGTCCTTCCTTGCCTTCAGGAAAGTGTTCGGTACGGCAAGTTAGGATGACTTTTGCGCCGGGAACCACGGCTTTTGCTAGTTCCCAGAAGTTGTTGATGGTTTCTTGCCGATCGCACTTAGCGGCCATTTCATCAAAACCATCGAAAATCAACAGAAACTTACCCATGCGATTCAGTTGTTCAAAAGCCGAATAACCCGCCAAAGGTATCTCGTGTTTCCGAAAGAAAAACTCGGAAAATAGCGACTCGACACTAACTGCTTTAGCGTAATCTCGGAGGGGAATTACTAACGGTAAACGCGGACGTTCCAAGCCGCGTTTTTGAGCATCTCGGTAGCGTTGCAGCGCCATCCAAGCATAGTGCATCGCAAACCAAGTTTTCCCCGTCCCAAATTCTCCTAAAACTGAAATATGTTCTTTTACTGGGTCATCTAACCAGAGGTCGATATAACCTTCAATCCAGCCATCTCGACCGTCATAATGACTGACGCCTATCTTGCGGTGAGTATCGGGGTCGATTTCTTCTTTCGTACAAGCTAGTGGCACGTATTTGGTATCAATTCCTCGGCTGGTAATTTCAGTTTCTAACCAATCCAGATAAGCGGTAAAATCGGCATCTTGGTCGAGCAATTCATCGAAAGTATAGCAAGCTAAATGACGATTTTCCGGTTTTTCAACTTCATCCCGCGCGGCGCGACTGATGCGGCGGGCGGTGACTAACCATCCTTCATCGGTGCGCTGTTTTTCCACCGACTCGCGCAAGGCGGAGATGTCCCTGAGTCCGGCTTCTCCGGCTATTCCGCGCACTAAAATGCGATCGTACCGATTGCGTCTGACGGGGACATTGATAATCCATTCAAAATAGTTATCTTCCGAGATTTGATAGGTTTCAAACTTATAACTTAAGGTTTCAAACCAACCGCGAACTTGTTGTGATAGAATGAAAGCTTGAGACTTTTGAATATTCGTTGATGCTGCTGCGGGAAGTGCGGGATAATCTTCGGCTTCTAACCGCGCAAATTCGGTGCGAATTCCTTCGAGAGTGGGGAGGCGTTCGATGCGATCCATTACCATAGATAGGCGTTTTTGCAAAGAGGCGATCGCATTTCCCATCATCACATCTCCCAGTGTCCGCGTCCGCTTTGCGACTTCCATAAACACGGCCGCAAATGCCATGAATTCCCGTCTGGGGTCAATCCCTAAATCTCGGATTTCTTTGCCTAAAGTAGACTCGTTGAGATAATTTTCACCTGCTTGTATCAGCATAGCTGGGCTATCGGACTCGAAGGCTTTGCGAAATGCTGATTCAATCTCTGGTTGGCGAAATAATTCTAAGATTTGCTTGGGTTTGCCAGCGCCGTACTCTACTAAAGTATAAACATAAACTCCGCTAAAATCTGCGGGCGGAGCATCGGGGTCGAGGTTAAATCTTTTTAATAATTTGATGACTGTTTCGTTGCGTTGAAACTTGTCTTTGATGGTGCCGAAGGGAATGGCTGTCAGGAGACTGATAACTAAGTCGAGACTAATTAGCATGATTTAGGCTTTCCTGTTTTTCCGTGAAAGTAACGCTCAAATCTCAAATCGGTAGACTGAATCCCTGAAAGGCGTTGCGGGCGATCGCAAACTGCTCTAATTCTATGTTAACAGGACTTACGCACTCCGGCTAAAGAAACCGGGTTTTTACCGAATCTGCTGGCTGGAACGAAATATTTTCGTAAAAAACCCGGTTTCTGACTACCCATGCGTAAGTCCTATTAAGTTAATTAACTTAGCATTTTTTGCTAAATTTGACAACAATAAAACCGAGAAAAAGCCGACATATATTGTAGTAAAAACAGCTCGAATATTAGTTGTTACATCGTGGTTCCAGAAGTTAAAATATAGATAACTTACAAATAAATTTTGCTATCTATGAAAATACAATCTTCCGTCTTAGTCCACCTGGGATTTGGCAAATATGTGCGATCGGACCGAGTGACAGCAGTCATCCCAATTGAAGCAGAACGCGGCCCCGGACGGCGCACTTTCGTCCATATAGACGGCGAACTAGACCCGATCGTTGCTTCCCGCGCTGAAGACACAATTGTCCGCGATTTGGTGCAGGAACCCCGCGAAATTACTCAAGCCCGCCAACAACAGGAAATACTCCAAGATTTGCTGACTGATTTGAGCAATGTTAACGTCACTGTGCGACGGATTAGCCGGGATGAAGGTGGACTCGATCTCGAACTTTTAGAGCGTCGGATTCGCCAAATTTTAGAAGCATAAAATACATGAAGTAGGTTGGGTTGAGCGATAGCGAAACCCAACACCTTATTTTAAATAAAGAGTTGGGTTTCGTTACCTCAACCCAACCTACATATATGGATTACTTCAAAACAACAGCGAAACCCAACACCTTATTTTAAATAAAGAGTTGGGTTTCGTTGCCTCAACCCAACCTACATATATGGATTACTTCAAAACAACTTTGATATCGGACAAACCCGTAAGTTTTTCCGTTACAGGTGGCTCTTCAACTCGCGGGACAAACACAGTTAACCCCCCCGGTACACACTCAATAAACAGCGGTGTCATGCCGATAATTTCCCCATCTAAAACAACTTTTTGAGGGGGATCGGTACTGATTTTTATCTTTTTGGCTCGCATATAACCGATGTCATCCCGATCGCTCGCATTACCAGTCAAAGCCGTTTGCAATAGGTGATAGGAAGCTGCGATCGCCCCAGCTTTATTCTCCGGTGCGACCAAAGTAATATCCAGCAAACCATCATCAAAAATAATCCCCGCCGGCCCTTGAGCTAAAATCGAAGTAGGTGGCGCTGCATTCGCCACCGTCACAGCCACAGCAGTAACGGTGACAATCTTATCTTCCGTTTCGATTTCCGCTTCAAATCTTTCTAAATTATTTAATTGCTTAATTCCCGACAAAACATAGGCCAACATTCCCCATCGATTCTTCATTTCGCGATCGGTCATTTCGACAGTTTCCGCCTCAAAACCCACTCCTGCTAACAAAACCATCGGCAGTTTACCGTTGCAAATACCTGCATCCACCACCCGCGTCAGCCCTCCCAAAATAGTTTCGCAGGCTGTTTCAATTGTATTCGGAAGATCTAAAGCATTCGCAAAAGCATTCGCAGTTCCTCGCGAAACTATTCCCAAAGGAATATTTGTACCGACAATCGCACCTGCAACGGCGGATAAAGTACCGTCCCCGCCGGAAGCAATAATTGACTCAACTCCTCTAGAAACCGCTTCTAGGGCGATTTCGGCTCCATCTAATTCGGGTGTTGTCAGTCGAATTTCCAAGTCAATAGTAGGTTCTAAAAGTTGCCGGATTAGAGCTAAATCTTGCTCTGGATTGCTTTGCCCGGCAGCCGGATTGAAAATTAGGCAAGCTGAACGTTTCATAAGTAATGGGTAATGGGTAAGCTTATATGATAAAACCTAGAACATGGCTTAACAACAAATATATATCCTGACTTTAATTGAACTTTTCACAAAAGTCAATCAACAATGGTAAAACTCAGGAAAAACACATCCTTGAAAGTTCAGAAATCAAACAGGTGGAATGATAAATTTGAAGATATAGCAATCCTAAATCATTTGTGAATTTCTTACTCCCTCCCCTTAGTAAGG
>NZ_NXIB02000137.1 GCF_002412335.2 Tychonema bourrellyi FEM_GT703 | reverse complement strand
CCCTCTTTCTCCCCCTCTCCCTTGTGTTAATATTGTATCGATCGGGGCGACCAACAATTATTGAAAAATACAAATGCCATCTTTAGTAGCAGAAGATTGGGGATATAAATTTACTAGCAATCGAGCGATTAATAAATTTATTCGCGATGTTGAAGGAGAAGCGGCTTTAGCAAAGTATTGCGATTGGGAATCCAAAGAGCGTGCCGAAGTTTTGATGTCTGAGATTGTCAGTAAATCGCACAATCTTTTCTACGTGCGCCGCCAACAGGTAAATCAGAGATTTGCTGAAGAAGAAATCTGGGAATTAATCATTGCTACCGATGAAGATGAGTTTGAATTGCCGGAATTGTTGCAAAAAGCCGATCGCACTTTACGATTATTAGCTTGTGTACGCTTTGAAGATGGCATTGGTGGTTTAAAGTTACTAGATGCTGGCTTAGTACATCGGCTCAGAGGTAACAAAGACGGATATGTTTTACCACAGAAATTGCGACTATTAGGCAATAGTAAAGCCGGTATTCCTCGAAAGTCGATCGCCAACGTTCAACAACTACCATTTTGGGACGATAGACACATCCCAACTACGGAACAACTCAAAGTTTGGCACACTTTCTTGAAAGTCGAAAAACGTATTGCTGAAGCCCGTCAGTTTTGCGTGCCTTTTCGAGGTCATAATTACGGTTCTAGCCTCAAAATCATCACTCTGGAAATTGATTGTAGTTCCGCAACTCTCGATGGCTATGATGAAAATCCCTTGGAATTGGGCGACTTTCGAGAAAGGCTGAAAAAGGCGCGCAATGAAGAAATTACCCTGTTTGATTCTGCACCCGGAAGCCGAAGCAACCGAGATGGAGATCGGTTAGGAAGCATCGCAGAAGTTGACTTTGAGCATAGCAAATTACGCATCAAATTAGATCCTGATTTGGCCTCGCGCATGGCTGGCGATCGATATTTCTTGCCGAAACAAGGATTTTTGTATTTTGAGGCTGCTGGCGATATCAGTCAGATAAAGCGCAAAGAACAAGCTTTGAAAATGTTGACAGATGGGCGTTCTCAAAATCCCTATTTGAGTGATTTCTTATTTGATGCAACTCAAGCCAGACTGCCGAAAAAAAGTATTAAGTTAGACAGAGAAAACTTATTAAATCGCAATGCTAATGCTGACCAAATTGCTGCTGTAGAAACGGTGCTTTCCGCACGAGATTTAATTCTGATTCAAGGCCCGCCGGGAACCGGAAAAACTACAGTTATTGCCGAGATTTGTTATCAAATTGCCCGTCTGGGTGGCAAAACCCTGATTGCTTCTCAAGCTAATTTAGCTGTAGATAATGCTTTGAGTCGGTTGGTACACAATCCGGCGATTCGGGCGTTGCGGAAGGGAAAAGCTCATAAGGTGCAGGAAGAAGGGCAGCCGTTTTTGGAGGAAAATGCGATCGGCACTTGGCTACAAAATACTGCGATTGATTGCGAACAAAAACTCTTACAGCGGCAGACAAATGTCACATATTTACGGCATTTGTTGGCAGAATCTGAACGATTTGCAGCTTACTTTACCGCCGAATCAGAATTTCATAATCAACAAAAACATCTCTATAGTAGCAAGGCCAGTCTTGAGGCCAACTGTAATTACCAAGAAACAGCATACCAAGCAAGTTTAGCACAAAAAGAGGAAATTGAATCTTTATTTCTGGGTTTAGAAAGTCTCCTGGCTGCACCGCAGATTGATTGGGAATCTTCAGAAATAACGGAATTTTTGCCCAGACTGAAACCATTTTCAGAAGGCAATATTTTAGTAGAAAACTTTCTGGCAAATGTGCGGATTGCCGCTAACAATGCTACTCAAATTGGCTTCAGTCGCCCTGCTTGCGGTGCTTTTGGGATTGCGGTTTGGTTGCGAGAAACTGTAGCGCCTCAAATATCGGAATTTAAGACGGCGTTTGATTGTGCTGATGATGCTTGTCATGCTATGTCAGGGGTTGGGGAGTCGCTGCTGGTGTCGCGGCAGATTTCTGATGCTTTGAGTCAGCTACAATTGGGCGATCGCCAAAATCAGACAAATCGCCACAATTTAGAGCAGAAAATCCAGAATTTGGAGCTGCGAAAAGCGGAAATTGCCACGGTTGTTGTCGCCGTTGCAGAGTGGATTCAGACAGCAGATACTCAACTGTATGAAGTTGTGAAATCTTGTTTGGAAACGGGGGCGTTGCTGACCGATGAGATGGTAGAATTACCTGTGGGATTGTTGAAAATTGCCCGATCGCTCAAATTGCCGATCGTCCCGCCCAAATGGAAAGTCAGTTTGCCCGATTTAGAGCGCTTACAAAAGGCGATATCCCATGAAGCCAACGCAGGTTTTAAGGACATTCAAGGGCAACAGTTCCGATTTAGTGAGTTTTTGCACCTAAATTTGAGTCAAACGCCGATCGTGCTCTCTGTAGGCGATCGCACTCAATGGCAACAACTAGCCAAAGACTTTGATAACTACTCCAAAGCCACTCCCAGTCAGCGCAAATTCATCATCGAAAAAGCTCACACTTTGTTAAGCAATATTCAACAAATTTACAGTGCATCTCTACAGCCCAATAACATCCAAAATACCTTAGAACGCCTCGCCAAAGAATTGCTGCACAGCATCCTTGGAAATGCCCGTCAGTGCATGGTTCCCCTAAAAACCGAAACCGAACAGCAACTACAAAAACAGCAACAGCTATTAGATAGACTCAACTCAAGTTTAAACCAGCCAGAAATATCCGCCCTTCAACATCAAGTAGCAACAGCGCAGCAAGCAACCAATTTAAAAATCAACGAAGTTACTAATCTATTGCAAGCAATTGTCCAACAGCCAAACGTACCTGAAAAATTGCGGACTCTCGCCGAACAATATATTGCCCAGAAATCTAATATTTGGGAGCAGCCGCAGCAATTTATCAGGCAGGTTGACACTTGGAAAGCAAGTGCAGTTCAGCTTGAAAGTTCCATTTCCGACTTAGATACTTTCGGTATTTTGACTATCATCAAAGACAGTCTGAACGAGCATTTATCTCCGCTGAAATTAGCCTCCGAAAAATCCTTACAGCAACTCGAAGAACTTCAAAAAGAATTGAGCGAAATTATGGCTCAAATCGAACAGCAACAGCCAACACCAGAGTTAATAGTTGACAGAAATTGGTGGGAGTCAGCATGGCAAAATATCCCCGATAAATCCAAGGCAGAAGTGAGTAGTACGGGATTATTCGCGATCGACTTTCTACGCAAAATCAAGCGCCAATTCAAAACTTGGCAACGGGAATTAGAAGCAGACGAAACAGAACTAAATCGCTCTCAAAACTTCGTTACAGATTGGATTGAAAAACTCCGCAATCCCTCAGAAAAAGACCAAACCGATTTAAAGCAAATTTATATAGACAATGCCAATGTTATTGGTATTACTTGCGTACAAGCAGCCAGTTTCGACTTCAGCAAAAACTTTCCCAGCTTTGATGCAGTCATCATTGACGAAGTTAGTAAATGCACTCCTCCAGAGTTGTTAATTCCAGCTTTGAAAGGCAAAAAATTAGTATTAGTAGGCGATCATAGACAGTTACCGCCAATGTTCGATCGCAATACCATCGATGATATAGCCGAAGAAATCGGCTGTACCGGAGATGAACTAAGTTTCATCAAAGAATCCCTGTTCAAAACTTTGTTTGAAAATGCCAATGACAGCATCAAACAAATGCTGACAACTCAATACCGAATGCACCCGCAAATCATGGGAGCAATCAATCAATTCTATGAGCAAAAACTCAACTGCGGCATTGCCGAACCCGACGAAAAACGCGCTCACAATCTCCCAGGTAAAATCATTCAAGAAAATAATCACATCCTGTGGGTGAAGACACCAATTGGACAAGGTTTTGAAGAAGAAAGAAATGGAACTTCGCGCTTGAATGTCAAGGAAGTTGATGCAATTGAACGTTTATGTCAGCAAATGGAAAGAGCTTGGTATCCCAAGGTTGCCAATGGTGAACCGCCGAAAGAAATCGGAATTATCACCTTTTATGGTGCTCAATTGAGGTTAATTCAAGATACAATAGAAGCAGAAAAATTCCCATCTCTGAGTATCCGCACTGGAACTGTTGACATATTTCAAGGCATGGAAAGACCTGTGATTATTGTCAGCACAGTGTGCAATAATAATAGAGGCGATATTGGATTTGCTAAGGAACCGGAACGGGTGAATGTGGCATTTTCTCGCGCTCAAGAATTGTTGGTAGTTGTTGGCTGCCACGATTTATTCACCCAACAAACAGGTACTGTGGGCAAAATGTATCAGGAAGTTTCAAAAATTGTGCGTTATTTTGGAGGTTTTGTAGATGTTTCTAGCGTCATCAACTAAACCAATTGATTCAAATTTAAGCGCCATTGTCGAACAAATTGAGCAACAAAATCCCGGTTTGTCAGTTTTGGCGGCGCGTCAATTCCGCTGTGCGAAACGACAAACACCTTTGGAGGTGACAATTAGCGAACCTCGTAAATTTAATGTGCTCGAAGAGTTCATCCTGCGGGCTTGTATCGAGTTTGTACCTGCGCCAACGTTGAAGGAATTGGCTGATTTGCTGGGCTTAGACGAGGTTTTCGTGAAGACTACGGCAACGACTTTGGTGAGTTTGGACATCTTGGAGGTGTCTGGAATGGACAAAATTGCGATCGCGCCGGGAGGACGAGAATTTTGTGATTTAGGTGCTGTTAGTAAGTCGCAAATTCAATCAATTTATGCCATTTCCGATCCATTAAATCAAACTCTTACCTTTAAGTTCGATTCTCTACGGACAGAAACCATCGACTTACCAGATTTAGCAGATTTAATATTACTAGAACATAAAATTGCTGACATTTCTAATTTAAGTATAACAGAAATTCAGCCATTAATTCAAGATTCTGGCTTAGGAATTCACATCCCAGCCGACGGCAAAATTGTCACAAAGTGTGATGTAGTTGGCGACGATTTGAATATTTGGCAAACAGTCTCAATTTTTGTGTTGTTTGATGCGATCGAAAATCAAACTAATATCCAAGTACGACAGGGAAAGCAAATATTAGAAACAGCCTCAAACTTGTTGAATGAACTAGAATCCCAACAAAAACTTTCATTGAATGACTTGTGCAAATTAACCGAGGATATTATTCTGCAAGAACAAGAGATTATCCTTACCAAAAAGAATCAAGAAGTTGCAACGAGATTAGAAAAAATCCAAGCAGAAGCACTGAATATTGTCAAAGCAACTCAAACTAATTCTGAAACTAATACTTCTCCATCCACAACGGAAACTGGTACAGTCATTTTCTTACGCGATAGTGAAATTCGACAGGACTTTCTGAATACCATAAAATCTGCACAGCAAAACATTTTCATTTATTCCCCTTGGGTGACTTCAGAAGTCGTAGATAGTGAGTTTATTAAAATACTTCAAAACCGAGCTGATAGCGGTGTTTGGACAGCCATCGGTCACGGAATTGCCCGCAAACAGGAGGAAGAAGACAGACCGGTACCACCAGAACTTGAGGACAAACTTCGACAAGTTAAAACACCGGAAGGATTATCAGCAGTACAGATATTTTGGTTAGGAAATTCCCACGCTAAGGAAGTAATTGTTGATGGTAAAATTCACTTATCTGGTTCTCATAACTGGCTTTCCTATCGGGGAGATAGACTACCACGGGGCGAAACTACTTGCAAAGTTACAATTCCCGATTTAGTCAAAGAAGCGAAGGAATATATGGCGAATCGTTTCCAATCTCGCGCACTGCAAGTTTGGAAAGAAGCACTTATCAACAAAGATATAACTATTGCTGAGAAGTCTTTTAGTTTGTGGGGTGCTTTGGGCATGGAAGCGGAGGCGCTGGAACAATTGCAGCAGGAAAATTGGCTCGAACTTTATTCTATGTGGCTGAAATTAGTCTGCCAAGGTTTGAGATCGAAACAACTTTCACCGCTGTCGGATTGTTTGGGGGAAGCGCTTGATTTATTAAGTCAAATATCTGCTGAAGATGCTGATATTGAGCGGTTGCGGGAGGGATGGCAACAGGTTGTAGGTGCGATCGCAATTCTCGATCAAACAACTGCTGTAACGCTGCTAAATGAGGAATATTGGGCAGAATTTGTCCGACTGGGAATAGCTGAAGAATCTGTGAATTCCCCAGAAGAGTTCATTTCAAAATATAGTAGTTATAAGGCACGGAAACAACCTGTGAAGAAAAAAACAAATAAGTGATACTGAACATATATGGCTCTGATGTGGGTGGGTATCCTGGACTTTTTATTCGGAATAATTTAACCAAAGAGGCCACAGAGAGCGCAGAGGAAGAGAAGAGAGAGATGATTTTTTTTAACTCAATGAATTTTATATTAGTGATTGACAGTATGCCGCTAATTAGGTATAATTATTATTGGTAATCGCGTTGAGAGTTTGTCTGTGTCTGCCAAAGATACCTTCCACGAATCCGTAAAACGAGCACTTCAAAAAGAACAGTGGGTGATTACTGCCGATCCACTAAGGTTTAAGTTTGGAAGTGTTAAATTTCAGGTCGATTTGGGATCGGAAAGGTTAGTTGCAGCGGAACGAAGTGGAGAGCAAATTGCCATCGAAATCAAAAGCTTTCTCAACCCCTCTGTGATTACAGACTTTTATGCCGCATTGGGACAATTTCTCAGTTATAGGCTTGGCTTGGCATCGGTTGATCCCAATCGCAAATTGTACTTGGCAGTCCCATTTGAAGTGTATAGAACATTTTTTCAGTCTGAGTTTGCTCAAACTGCGGTACAAGAGTATCAGGTTTTGCTAATCGTATACAATCCGAAAGATGAGGTAATTGTGCAATGGATAAACTAGCTCAATATCGTCAATATGTTCAAATATTAATGAGCCGTTATGCCGAAGACGATGTTTCCGATGATGAAGTTGAAGTGCAACTCATTTTAGATACAGAACGAGATCATTATCAGTGGATGAATGTCGGCTGGGAACACTTAAACCGGATTTATCAAACCTACATTCACATTGATATCAAAGATGGTAAAATCTGGCTTCAACAAAATTTGACCGAGCAAAATCCTGCGGAGGAATTAGTTGCAATGGGAGTGCCGAGGGAGGACATTGTTTTGGGATTGCACCCCCCATATAAACGGCCGTATACTGACTATGGTGTTGCGTGAAATGTCAATTTGGTAAATTTTACAAATTAATAGAATATCCAGATACCCGACTTCTTGAAGTCGGGTATCTATTGGCTATTACTGAGTCTTAACACACTTCAGCATTCGCAAAGTAGCCGTTGCTGCATAATTACGCTGTGCAGAATTATCGGGAGCAAACCGATTTCCTGTTTCATTGAGAGACGAAGCAACAGAACAATAAGCAGACATTTGAGTAACAATCGCCGCCGCCCAATGGCTTTGAGTATCTGAAAAATCTTTAGGTTGCTGTTTTCCAATTAAATCTGGTTTCATTCCCCGCGCTGACAAACCAAATTCCGCCGCCCGACGAAGTACCGCCATCAATTCAGCGCGAGTGACTGACTGGGTAGGTTTAAAAGTTCCATCTTTGTAGCCGCTGACTATCTTATTATCTCGTGCAAATTGAACTTTAGCAGCACTCCATCGGGTAATATCAACGTCGCTATAAGGACGAGCAGAAATAGTCTTAAGAAATGCGATATTAGCCCCTGGGATTGTTTTCAATGATTCCAATACTAATGATACCAATTCTTCTCTAGTCACAGGAAGTTTCGGTCGAAAAGTATTATCTTGAGCAAACCCGGCTACAAATCCCAGGCTCACTGCTTCTTTGATTTCAGATGCGTAAATATCGTTGGCAATGTCTGTAAAGCTAGGATTACCAGTATTTCCACCAGTATTTCCGCCAGTGTTTCCGCCAGTATTTCCGCCAGTGTTTCCGCCAGTGTTTCCGCCGGTATTTCCACCAGTATTTCCTCCAGTATTTCCGCCAGTATTTCCTCCAGTATTTCCACCGATACCTCCCGGTGCAGGTTGATTGGTAGTGAAATAGAAGTGACCTAATACCTTGCCTTGATAAGACCTCTTAGCGAAGCGCCAAGCTGGATCTAGAGTAATTTTCATAAAGCCGTTAGCATCACCATTGGTTCTGCCGATAATCACCGATTCACCTTTGAGATCTATGGGAGTTCCCATTAGTAAAACATCACCGTTGACCTTTTGTAATTCCAGGGTATATTTTAATGCCAAGTCGGTGCCGCCCATGCGAATTGAAAAACCATTACTGTCAGTAGCGCGACCGCAAATACCAGTAAAATCAAATGTTACCAATACTGGATCGACTGTCACTGGCTTAGAGCCACTTTCTGTCCAGCACTGTCGCTTGTCAGATACTTGTTCTATAATTAGCAATTGATAGCCACCAAAACTGCGTGGTTGGGCGATCGCAATTACTCGATCTTGACTGATTTCTGTTTCGTCAAAAGTAAATGCTAGAGCTGATCCCATCGCCCCGATGGTTAAAAGTGCTGAACTAGCCAGTGCGGCTGCTGTGCGTACCAGTGGAAGTTTGATCATGTTTCTTGATTTTCCTCTTAATTCAATTCAACCTTTCTCAAATATCAAAAGGTTGTGTTTTTCAGACAACAAGATAGCAAGATAGAATTTTACCATATCTGGTTCCTGAGTTAGCGCGTCTAGTGAATACTTTAGCGGCAACAATGGATACATATATTAGATATCTCCCATAATTATTGTGGAACAGGCATCTTGCCTGTTCTTGACAAGCTTTTTGGGAGATGTCTATTGCGACACTCGACAGATTCCCGTAAATTTTTCTTTAACTACGATCGACAAAAATGCAAACAAACCAAAAACTTTTACTACCAACAATGGGCTGCGGCACTTGGGCTTGGGGCAACAGATTCCTTTGGGGCTATGATGAAAGTATGGACGAAGAATTGCAAGCCGCTTTCAATCTTTGTGTTAGTAACGGTGTGACTTTATTTGATACAGGTGATTCCTATGGAACCGGGAAATTGAATGGACGCAGCGAGCAACTTTTGGGGCAGTTTTCTAAACAATATGAAGGTGCAAATAAAGAGAGTATTTGTATTGCGACAAAGCTGGCTGCTTATCCTTGGAGATTGACGCGAAAATCCATGATATCGGCTGGTAAAGCCTCTGGGTCACGCCTCGGCAAAAATATAGATTTGGTGCAAATGCACTGGTCTACTGCTAATTATGCTCCTTGGCAAGAAAGCGCACTTTTAGACGGTCTTGGAGACCTTTACGAGCAAGGATTGGTTAAGGGTGTGGGCTTGTCTAATTATGGACCGAAACGGTTGAAATGGGCGTATGCTAAATTTTGCGATCGCCAAATTCCAATTACTACATTACAAGTGCAATATTCGCTACTTTCTACCTATCCAGTTACGGAACTTGGATTAAAAGAAGTTTGTGACGAACTGGGAATAAAATTGATTGCTTACAGTCCTCTAGCCTTGGGATTATTGACTGGAAAATACTCGGAGAATGGCTTATTACCTAAAGGTATCCGAGGTTTGGCGTGTAAACAGATATTGCCGGGAATGCGATCGCTTTTGGACTGTTTACGAGAAATAGCGACATTCAGAAACAAAACTGTTTCACAAGTAGCAATTAACTGGTGTATCTGCAAAGAAACTATGCCGATTCCAGGGGCTAAATCTGCTGCACAGGCGAGGGATAATATTGGTGCTTTGGGCTGGAAATTAGACTCTGGGGAGATTGCAGAATTGGATAAAGCGGCGGCGAAGGTAGATAAGAAAATGGTGCAGAATATATTTCAAACTAGGTGATATCAAGAACACTTGGCGGTTGAAACCGCGTCTACAAAAACCAAGTCCGCCTGCGCGGACTAAGAAGTTATTTATTGATTCGCACAAAACTTTTCTACACACCGCACAAACATTTCTACACCCATCCCCAAAGCTGTTTCATCAAAATCAAAGCGCGGGTGATGGTGCGGGTAAGCCAGGTTTTTCTCTGGATTTGCCGAACCCAAAAAGAAATAGCAACCGGGAACTTCTTGCAAAAAGAATGACATATCTTCTCCGCCCATTGTTTGACATTCGGGCACGATTCCCGCTGGAGTTTCTACCACAGATTCTGCGATTGTGCGAACTAATTCAGCGATGTTGGCATCGTTGATTGTCGGTGGGTAATAGGAACAATAATCTAATTTGTAATTTGCGCCGTAACTCTGACAAATTCCGGCAATTACTTGTTCGATTCGCTTGTCAAAATAACCTTGATATGCTGGCTTGAAATAGCGCACCGTGCCGCCAATTTGAGCGGTATCAGCAATGACGTTGTGGGTGCAGCCAGCGTGGAATTTACCTACTGTTACTACTGCGGAGTCGATCGGGTCAATATTCCGCGCTACAATCGATTGCAAGGTATTGACAATTTGGGCTGCAACGACGATCGCATCTACAGTCTGATGAGGCATCGCACCGTGTCCACCTTTACCCAAAATTGTGCAATCAAAAGTTTCCACAGCCGCCATCAACGCGCCACTACGCACGCCTACAGTGCCTAAAGGTAGATTGTTCCACAAATGTAAACCAACGATCGCATCAACATCAGGATTCCTTAAAACCCCCGCTTCAATCATCGGCTTCGCGCCACCTGGGCCTTCTTCCGCTGGCTGGAAGATCATTTTCACCTGCCCAGAAAAGCTGTGTTTGTGATTTGCTAGATAGTAAGCGGTACCAAGGGCGATCGCAGTATGACCGTCATGGCCACAGGCGTGCATAATTCCATCATGTTGCGATCGATAATCAACCTCATTTTCCTCTTGAATTGGCAAAGCATCCATATCAGCCCGAATTGCCAAAATCGGCCCCGGTTTCCCACTGTCGATAGTTGCGACAATTCCTGTTTTCGCAATCCCAGTTTGATGCTCAATTCCCCATTCCTGCAACTTTTGCGAAACAAACTCCGCCGTTAAATTCTCCTCAAAACTCAACTCAGGTTTTTGGTGCAAGCGCCGTCGCCATTCTACTAATTGTGGCTGCAAATTTCTAATTTCAAGCCGCAATTGAGATGAATCGACAGAAGTTAAATTAGGCAAAGTAGAAATCATATTACTTGTTATTGGTTATTGGTTATTGGTTATTTGTTATTTG
>NZ_NXIB02000136.1 GCF_002412335.2 Tychonema bourrellyi FEM_GT703 | reverse complement strand
TGCCCCATGCCCCATGCCCTGCTTTCAATTCCTAGCCTTAAAGTCTTTAAAGATAGTTTGAAATGAGTACATCAGTCGATGAACATCGTTTGTAGCTCTCGGAAAGATATTGAGTTCCCATTTCTTGCGGGCGATAGTGAGCAATTTTGCTACTGGTTCCGAGTAACTATTAGAAATAAAATAACTACCACCTTCATAGCGAATATCTGACGCTAATCCGATAAAAGCCCCAGCCATTTCTAGTTTTAGTTCCGAGGTGTTGTGCTGAGATTTGACTGCTAAAATAACTTGCGAATGTCGGGGCTCTCGATTCAGTAATCGACAGATATTCGCTTCTTTTTGGTACAACATTAACAGGTTACAATTTTGCAAAACTCCGGCTCTACCTTGGACTTTTACTCCCAGGTGAACTTCGATGGCTGGCTTATCGGGAAATTCCACGACTGCATAGGTATATGGATGAGTATTACCGTGAATTTTGCCCGCTATTTTTCTAAATGTTAAATATTTGGGCGTTTCGTCTAAAACATTGTTATAATAGATGTTTCCTCCTTCATTAGCAATTGCTTTTAATAGGATAGTGAACAGGTAAACATCAAAGATATTGGCTTGTTCGATCGCTCCATTGAAATCGGGATTGATCGCAACGCTTAATTTGCTTTTAATTTCGGCATTGGTCAGGTAGTTGCTGGGGCCGGATGGTAGTTTGTCGAGCAGTGTCTTGAGGGCGATCGCCTGTTTGTTGCGTGCGGCTGTCAGATTAGAGGTAAACTCAATAGTCTGGGCGGATTGTGCACTGGATGTGGCAAAGGTAATTTTGGTACCCAGGGGAGAGGTTTCTGATTCTACTTTTAAGAAATAAGCAATCTCGTCTTCCATTTCGGAAGTGTGGACTGTTGCTTGTTCAACAGCATCAATCAACATCAAAAGTTGTTCTTTTGGTGTATACTCTACTATTTTAAGTAAGGGTGTTTTTCTTTTGAGCGATCGCTCTTCCATCGTTTTGCCAATCTCTACTATGTCGGCTACTTGTTGAGCTACCCAACCCAAATTAAATTCATTCAGAATTGCCGCCAGTTCTTGATAGACTTTGGCATACTCTATCTCGTCCATAATTGTTTCTGCGTTGCACACTATGCTAATTATACAAGCTAGTTGATTTTTTTGTCAATAGTCTGCCAATTTTAGATTTTAGAATCACGACCACGGATGAATTGAGGGATTTTTCAGTCAACAGTTAACCGTCAACAGCCAACAGTCAACCGTTAACATCCAATTAGCAGTAAGCTATTCTACGACTCTCAAGCGATCGCAAAAATGGCAACTATCAACGACAACTACCTAAAACTCAAAGCCGGCTACCTGTTTCCCGAAATTGGGCGCAGGGTGAAAGCCTATGCAGACGCAAATCCAGGTGCACCAATCATCCGGCTAGGGATTGGCGATGTCACGGAACCCTTACCAGAAGCTTGCCGCCTCGCGATGGTGGCTGCGGTGGAAGAAATGGGCTCACGGGATACCTTCAAAGGATACGGCCCGGAACAAGGTTATGAGTGGCTACGGGAGCGCATTGCCGAGCACGACTTCAAGGCGCGGGGATGCGATATTGATGCTTCGGAAATCTTTATTTCTGACGGTTCTAAGTGCGATTGTGGTAATATTCTGGATATATTTGGGAATGATAATGCGATCGCAGTCACCGATCCAGTTTACCCAGTGTATGTAGACACGAACGTGATGGCTGGACACACGGGAGATGCCAACGAAAATGGCGAATATGAGGGCTTCGTTTACCTGCCAATTACCGCAGAAAACAACTTTACAGCCCAAATTCCCACAGACAAGAAAGTCGATTTAATTTACCTGTGTTTCCCCAACAATCCGACGGGCGCAACTGCAACCAAGGAACACTTGCAAGCTTGGGTAGATTATGCTAAGGCTAACGGTTCGATTATATTCTTCGATGCAGCCTACGAAGCGTATATTACCGATCCAAGTTTACCCCATTCTATCTACGAAATTGAAGGTGCGCGCGATTGTGCGATCGAATTTCGTTCATTCTCCAAAAATGCTGGTTTTACAGGTACTCGCTGTGCGCTAACAGTTGTACCAAAGACTTTGACTGGAAAAGCCGCAGACGGTTCCGATGTCGAAATTTGGAAATTGTGGAATCGCCGTCAATCTACTAAATTTAACGGTGTTTCTTACATCGTGCAACGTGGTGCTGAGGCGGTTTATTCGGAAGCTGGCAAAGCACAAATCCAGGCATTAGTCAATTTTTACATGGAAAATGCGGCGATTATCCGCGAGAAATTGACAGCGGCTGGAATCGAAGTTTTTGGTGGCGAAAATGCACCTTATGTGTGGGTGAAAACGCCTAATGGTTTGTCGAGTTGGGATTTCTTTCAAAAGTTGCTGGAAACTTGCAATGTGGTGGGAACACCTGGTTCTGGTTTTGGTGCGGCGGGTGAGGGTTATTTCCGTATTTCGGCGTTTAATAGTCGGGAGAATGTGGAGGAAGCAATGAGACGGATTGTGGAGAAGTTTAAGGTGTAAAATGCTCTGGGTATTTTGTTATTGAGGATGGTGGAAGATGTGAGTTATAACTGAGATATTGCATCATTCTCAATAAGTCTTTCATGGGCGGGCTTTCCTGCCCAACCCCTACTCCCCACAAGAAAATTAATTCTTTGTGGAACAGGCCGAAAAGCCTGTTCTTCAGTAAAGAACTACAATTATCCAAAAATAACCTTATGCCTTACAGTCAATTCACTCTCCAGCAAGTTACTCAAGAATTTAAGCTAAAAATCGTTGAAGTCAGCACATTTTTGCCAGTTACTAATCCTGTATCTCCCAGTCCTTATTTAACGGAATTTCTCGAAAGGAATTTCGATTTAGCACTGGCACTCAACACGGAAAAAGCTCGCTCTGAAATGCTGATTTGCCCAATTTTGTTGGCTGTGAAAGAGGCATTAGGCGGAAAGATTAGCTTGTTTTCGGGGGAAGACTTCACTGTCGAGCCGGAAACAGGACTTAACGGCATCTGCGATTACATTCTCAGCCTTTCTTCTGAGCAATTATTTGTCACAGCGCCAGTGGCTATAATAGTGGAAGCTAAGAAAGAAGATTTGAAAGGAGGATTGGGTCAATGTGTGGCAGAAATGGTGGCTGCACAAAAGTTCAACGCGGCCAAGCAAATTTCTATTCCGATAATTTATGGATCTATTACAACAGGGAGTATCTGGCGTTTTTTGAAGTTAGAAGGGCAAACTGTTACGATCGGTTTGAGGGAATATTCTTTAATGCCGATCGAGCAAATTTTGGGAATTTTAGTTAGCTTTATTACTTATTAAGTTTGAGTGAATTAAATTTTATGATTTGTGGTATAATTGCCAAGATAAAATTAACCACACTGAATATAAGCCAACACAGGAGTTTTTTATGCACTTGCTACGAGTTCAAGTTCCTGATTTTCGGGGTTTAAAGGACATTGATATCACTTTTGAAAAGGATTTTTTTCCTAAAATTTTTCCGCTGGGTAGTCAAAATGGTGGCGGCAAAAGTACGCTGTTGCAATTGATTTTTATATTGTTGCACTGTTCTGTTGATGAGGACAAACAAGAATTTTTACAAAATCTGCTTCAAGGATTTAAAGTTTATGATGGGGAAGAAAAAAGAGTCTTAGCTATTATTGATATTTGGGATGGAGAAAAAGTTGTCGAAATTGAATTCTTTTGTTATAAAGACTCTTTTTTCAAAGAGTTATTGACTTCAGATAGTAAAGAGGAAACTATCCATGAAGCACATCTCAGTTTTTCAATTTTGGCAAAATTAAAGCTACTTCAAAATAACATTTCTGTACTAGAAGTAGAAAATAGCTTCATAGAAAATAAACAATTTAATTCAGTTTTTACAAGAAACGAACAAGTGATAGCAAAATTTTATCAAGAATGCAGACAAATAGAGGCTCGTTGTCAGAATGTTATTGAATATTTAGAATCTAAAAATATGACATATATATGTAACTATTCAAGCAACCGAAATTTACATGATAAGCAAGATGAAGCTTTACTTTATCATTTTAATAATTTAGATATAGATATGAAAAAAGCAAACTATTTTTTATGGGAACTATCATATAAAATATTTTTAGCAGCTCCATCTACCCAAATCTTTTTATTTCTTGCGCCGGCTTCTAGAAAACTCTTATTTGGAAACTCAAGTAATGGAGACAACAATTATTACGCGATACTCGAATCAGCAAGGTCTGAATTAAATGGCTTATTTACCTATGATTTTCTTGCTGTAGAGCTACTTATTGAATCATTTAAGGCTGCTCGAGATCGCGATTTCAAAGAAGCAATAAAAACAGGTGATTATGGAAACAGCTATCAAGCTCTAATTAACGAATTAAATCTGCTAGTGGGAAATAAAAGGATAAATGTAAATGAAGATTTGGCTGGTGTCAATTTTAAATTGGATAATAATGGTGAAACTATAGAACTATATCCAGAAGATTTAAGTCACGGCGAACTCAAAAGACTTAGCATTTATATATGGCTCAAATCCCGGAACATAGAAGATGCTATTGTGTTGATGGATGAAGTTGAAATTGCTTTTCATCCAGATTGGCAATATCAAATTATATCAGACCTCCAAGAGTGGGCGCCCAGCAATCAATATATTCTGGCAACTCACTCCTACGCATTGTGTGAAGCTCTGACACCTGCTCACGTTAAAGAAATCGAGCCAAAACTGATTAAACAAGAATCTAATATTACAAATGAGTCTTAATCCAGAACAGCTAAAAAAACATTGCGAGGTTATTTTGCAATCTCGCAGAATTAAAAACAAAATTGTGGTATTATGCGAAGGTGTTACTCCGAAGATACAGGGTAGAGAGTCACCTCAATCTTATAAAGCAATGGAGCAAATGCCGGATTCTAATTTTTATAAGGCTTGCGTTCCGACATGGTGGAAACAGAAGCTACCGGAATTTTTCAATTGTGGCGATCGCAAAGATGTCATAGACACCTACTTTACTCTTTTAACCTTACACAAACAGGATAGCACTAATTCGTATCTAGATTGCGATCGGCTTTTTGCAATGATAGATTTAGATTTGCACTTGCAAGCGATTGAGAATTATGTCTTTACAGATACAGAAGCAATTTTTTGCAACCTTTATGAAAAGTCGCAGGTGCAAGAGCAAAATGTAGCACACCATCGGATTTGGATTACAGGTTTGATTCATAAAGAAGCATATTTTCTGACTCCTGAACTTCAATCATTATTTGATGATTATCCTAATTCTCCGATGTATCAAGAAAATCTAGCGTCACTCACAAATATTTATAGTGATATGGCTGATGGAATTAGTAGCGATAAAGATTTGCAGTTTA
Organism: Tychonema bourrellyi FEM_GT703; assembly: GCF_002412335.2. GTDB lineage: Bacteria > Cyanobacteriota > Cyanobacteriia > Cyanobacteriales > Microcoleaceae > Microcoleus > Microcoleus bourrellyi. The sequence goes on along the minus strand of NZ_NXIB02000136.1, from coordinate 5,832 downwards.
ACGTCAAGAGAGCATTCGATCGCATAAATCATTGTTCGGGATTGGATTGTGCGGAATTAGACTTAGGCAAATTCCAGGATTCATGGAAACATCAGTTTCAAAATACGACCGATGCAACCCAGAAGCATGAGTTAATCGTAGCTTTGCTGACAATCAAAAAAGCGAAGGATTATTGGAAGCAAATCAAGCCACCCGCTGACTGGAGTGGGAATGAGAAAGTATTTAGAGAGCAACTCTCGTTAGAAATTGGGAGATTTTATTCACAGCAAAGTAGTGATGTTAACTGTCATATTCCTTTTTTTTTCAAAGCGTTGCATGAGTTAGTTTAAATAACACCTCCTTATGAAATCAATGATTTTCGTACAAGTACAAGAAAGCTTCTACTTCAGAAGCGGTTGGTTGGGCAGAAATTGCACCCGGTTTCATCGCCGTCATCGCACCTACTGCACTCGCATAAGTTACAACTTTTTTGGTTGTTTCTGCATCGCTTAAACTTTTAATTCCCACCTTGCACAACTGGCTAACCAAACCAGCGACAAACCCATCGCCAGCACCAGTAGTATCCTCAACATCTACTCGGAAAGCGGGGATTTTTCCTTCATTTTCTGAGATACAATAGGAACAACCTCGATCGCCCGCAGTCACGAAAACGCCTTCTGGGGAATCGAGGCGATAGGTAATAGCCCCAGCGTCGGTAGTTGCAAACAGCCATTCGGCTTCTTCATCAGATAATTTAAGAAAATCAACTTTTTTTAAGAGTTCTTTAATCTGCGGTTTTGCTTCGTCTGGATTCGGCCAAAATACGGGTCGCCAGTTAATGTCGGCTATAATTTTAATATTGTGAATTTCTGCTAGTTCGATCGCTCTTTTGATCGCTTCTCGACTGTCGGGATAAGCTAATTCTAAAGTACCTAAAACCAGAAATTCAGCATTCTCGAACAGGATATCCGGTATTTGGGCCGCGAGGAGATGAGTGTCGGCAAACTCCACAGTGCTGCATTCGCCAAAACCGACAAAAGATCGATCGCCCATTTCATTCCGCAATACATAAACTTGGCGTGTCGGCGCAGTCGAATGACGCTGCACTCCCGTGGTATCAACCCCTACTTCTTGCAATACTTTCACTAGAGAATCACCCAATTCATCCCCACCCACAGCACCAATAAATCCCGCAGGAATACCCAATTTAACTAAAGCACAAGCAACATTAGCTGGCGCACCACCGGGATATCGTGTCCAAGATTCTACCTGTTCTAGCGTAAATCCCGATCGATCTGCTAGATAATCAAATAAAATTTCACCCAAACAGAGCACGCGAGGATAAGTCATGTCAATTTTAGATTTGAGATTTTTCGGAAAGGTTTTCAATTGCCCACGCTATTGCCATAATATCAGACTGATTGATACTAACAGCTACTGTAGTTTTGCTGGCAAACATCTGGGGGTTTTTGGGCGGCTGCGGCGGAATACCAGCCCAGAGGCGATCGAATTTGTACTTGTATGCAGCTTCGTGCATCGGCAAGTGCCTGTATCTGTTGGTGTCTCGTCGTTGTGCTTCGACGGCGTGATGCTCGACTGATCCCAATGACCAATCTAGGGGAAAAATAACACAAAAAGATTTAATTTTGTATTCATGCTTCATCCGTCATCCTCTAGAATTGTAGATAGGTAAATATGCACAGATAGGAAAAATTTATGAGTAGGAGCGTTTCTCAAACCCCTGTCACCCTGTCAGATAGAGAATTGCAAGTGGTAGAATTAGTCGCGACGGGATTGACCAATGAGAAAATAGCCGAAAAGTTGGAGATTAGCAAGCGTACAGTTGACAACCATATTAGCAATATCTTGAATAAGACACGGGTTGACAATCGAGTTACACTGGTGCGCTGGGCTTTGCAGTGGGGGAAGGTATGTTTAGACAACATCAACTGCTGTCCTCTACCAGGGCCGATCGATAAAGAAGTATCTTAAAGTAGGGCGAAATGTTGCGGATAGACAAAGAAATGATGCAAACGGCACAAGAAAAACAACTGCGCTATCAAATTCAATGCCCTGGATTGCCACTGGCGGTGTATCGCGAAGTGGCGGCCCATTTGCGTCAAGTTGAAGGGGTGGAAACGGGTTTAATTCCGCAGCAGTCGCAGCAGTTTGATTACAGCGACAGCCAAGTTGGGGCTTTGTGGATACAGTATCCTGAAGGGTTCGATTTGACCGATCGCCAACGGGTCGATCGCATTTTGGCTTATTATGGCGATCGCTACGGGGCTTGGGAATCATTAGTTATTGGGAATGGGTAATTGGGCATAGGGCATAGGGCATAGGGCATTGGGAATTGGGCATGGCGCATAGGGCATTGGTAATTGGGAATTGGAAGTAACAACTAACAACTAACAAATCACAACTAACTACTGACAACTGACAACTGACTAACAAAATGAATTCAATTAAAACTTTACCGGGAACGCGGGACATTTTGCCAGATGAAATTCAATATTGGCAAAATGTCGAAGAAATCGCCAGAACAATTTTGAAAAAAGCGGCTTATCGAGAAATTCGGACGCCTATTTTTGAACAAACATCTTTATTTGAACGCGGCATCGGCGAAGCAACCGATGTTGTGGGCAAAGAAATGTACACTTTTAAAGATAAGGGCGATCGATCGAGCACGTTGCGGCCAGAAGGCACGGCTGGAGTCGTTCGAGCTTTTATTCAAAATAGTTTGTATGCCCAAGGTGACGTGCAGCGCCTGTGGTATACTGGGCCGATGTTTCGCTATGAACGCACCCAAGAAGGAAGACAGCGACAATTCAATCAAATTGGAGTGGAAGTCTTGGGGAGTGCGAATCCTCGTGCGGATGTGGAGGTAATTGCGATCGCCTGCGACATCCTCCAAACTCTCGGTTTGAAAAATTTGCACCTCGATATTAACTCTGTCGGAAATAAGGAAGACCGACAAAATTATCGACAAGCCTTAATCGATTATTTTACACCGTTCAAATCCGAATTAGATGCCGATTCGCAAGACCGTTTGACTCGCAATCCGCTGCGGATTTTGGATAGTAAAAATGAGCGCACTCAGGAAATTGTAACTGGTGCGCCGAGTATTTTGGACTATTTGGGCGACGAATCGCGATCGCACTTCGAGCAAGTGCAGCTTATGCTCACCAATTTAGGAATCAGCTATCAGTTAAATCCGAGATTAGTGCGCGGTTTAGATTACTATACCTACACCGCTTTTGAAATTATATCCGACGATTTAGGAGCGCAAGCCACAGTTTGTGGTGGTGGCAGATATGATGGTTTAGTCAAGGAATTGGGCGGGCCAGATACAGCCGCAGTCGGTTGGGCAATGGGTGTAGAAAGGTTGATTATCCTGCTACAAAAATTGCAACCTTTGCCCGCGCCTAAGTTAGATTTCTATCTCGTATCCAGGGGCGATAAAGCCGAACAGCAATCGGTATTGTTAGCTCAAAAATTGCGTGGTGCGGGGTTTAGTGTCGAGATCGATTTGAGCGGGAGTGCTTTTGGGAAACAGTTTAAAAGAGCCGATCGCAGTGGTGCTGTTGCGTGCTTAGTTTTGGGAGATGCGGAAGCTGAAAACGAGACGGTACAATTGAAGTGGTTGGCGAGTGGTGAACAAAGTGCGATCGCCCAATCAGAACTACTAGCGATGACAGACGAACTACAGCAGAAGATAATGGCTGCATATTAAGTCCGGCAGGGAATGAATTCCCTGCCTCAAAGCTAAAGTCCTCTCAAGAGGACTAATAAACTTCTCCCATAATTATTGTGGAACAGGCATCCTGCCTGTTCTTCCTCTAAAACATTTAACCTCTGATAAACTATGTTTGTAGCAACTAAAAACTCAGAAACAAAACTCACAATCACCTGGCCGCTACTACCAGAAGATTTCCAACTACCAGACGACCCCGTGGAAGATGAAAGCCAACCATTGTTAGCAGCAGCTTTACGCCAGCCCCTAACAGAATTTCCCGAATTAATCCAGGATGCTTTAATAGTTTCCAACTTTGCCCTTTGTGCCGGCATAAGTTTCCCAGAAGCAGCCACCGACGAACAGCGAACTATTTGCAAAGCGCCCGACTGGATGTACGTGAAACCCGTCAATCCCAAAAATGTCTCGCAAATCCGCCGCAGTTACACGCCACACACAGAAGGGATAATTCCTCAAATCGTGATGGAATTTCTCTCAGAAACCTATGGAGAAGAATACTCTGTTGAGTTTACTTCGCGGGTGGGTAAGTGGTTTTTTTACGAACAAGTAATCAAAGTCCCCAGATACGTTATATTTCGAGCAAAAACAGCTCATTTAGAAGTTCATGCTTTAGAATCAGAGCACTATAATCGACAAAAAGCCGATGAAAATGGACGTTATTGGATACCGGGATTAGACTTGTTTTTAGGAATGTGGGAAGGAACCCACGAAGGGAGAACAGGCTGCTGGTTGAGGTGGTGGAATGCAGCAGGCGAGTTATTGTTATGGTCGGAGGAACGAACTGAACAAGAACGTCAACGAACTGAATTAGAACGTCAGCGGGCCGATCGCGAAAAACTCCGTGCTGAAAAATTGGCCGAAAAACTGCGTCAAGCCGGGATCGAGTTAGACGATGAAGAGTGAAATATCACGAAATGCGATCACCTGGACACAAAAACCGCGACTCATTTCCCTATTTTCCGGTTGTGGCGGCATGGACTTACCATTTCACAAAGCTGGATTTGAGGTAGTTTGGGCGATCGACTCCAACAAATACGCCTGCAAAACATTCAGCAGAAACATCGCCGATGTCATCGTCAATGACAGCATAGAAAATATAGACATTGCACAAGTTCCCGATGCAGAAATATGTATAGGAGGCTTCCCTTGTCAAGACTTTTCTATGATTTGGAAACGCCCCGGACTCGAAGGAACCAGAGGCAATTTATATACATACTTTCTCGATTTTGTTAATAAAAAACAGCCAAAAGCTTTTGTAGCAGAAAATGTCAAAGGCTTATTAAGTGCCAATAATCATCAAGCCATAAAACAAATAATTTCCGACTTTGAAAGTATCGCTCCCGGCTACCTAGTCAAACCCAAACTCTACAACTTTGCTGATTACGGAGTTCCCCAATTTCGCCAAAGAGTATTATTAGTTGGCATTCGGATGGATACAGGATTTAACTTTGTGCATCCCCAGCCAGAATATGGAGAAAATCGCAACAATCCCTATCGAAGTGCTGGGGAAGCATTGAAAGATGTGGAGAAAGTGCCTTTTAATAATGAACATCATAAAATTCAGCCACGAACCATTGAAATTTTGAAGCGAATTAAGGCTGGCGGCAATTTTACTGATATTCCCAAAGATAGCCCCTATTATGTAAAGGGAATGATTAGTCACGTTTACAGGCGAATTCATCCAGATAAACCCTGTGCTACAATTATTGCTGGCGGGGGCGGCGGAACTTGGGGTTATCATTATCCAGAACCCAGATCTTTGACAAATCGGGAAAGAGCGAGATTACAAAGTTTTCCCGATGATTTTGTTTTTGAAGGTTCTATTACTGAAGTAAGAAGACAAATTGGCAATGCAGTTCCGCCAGATGGAATAGTTGACGTTGTTGAATCACTGATTCCGCTATTTAAAGGAAATTATCCGCCAGTCGATTTATATAATTTAAATAAAAAATTGCAATTAATGTCAATTAAGGAACGACTAGAACACGCAGAATCAGAGGTGTCAACTTAAGCCTGAAAGCCTTGGTATCTCTGGTTCATAGCCAAGTCTAGATCCCCCTAAATCCCCCTTAAGAAGGGGGACTTTGATCGGACTCTTA
>NZ_NXIB02000135.1 GCF_002412335.2 Tychonema bourrellyi FEM_GT703 | reverse complement strand
TTCACTTTTACCCCCTCAATCCGCGTATGTGCCAGTTGGGGGTGCGGAATGTGGGGTCAAACAGCAGTCTCTGACTGGGTTTGATCATTACTCACAAGTTAAGCTAAAAATACTATTGTCAATCAGTAATTGTACTCATCTAATTCTTTTTTTGCTACTCATAATTGGTTCAACTATGGCTCAACTGCTTGCCAGATAGATGTTTTAGCCTATTTTACCTTTTTTGGTTTACCCCCTTGACAATTTGCACTTTTTCTTAACTTGTCACAAATGATGAGAATTTCTCGCTCAATAGTGTTTTGGAAGGGGATATTGAGGAGATTATTCAGACTTGCATTTCTCAGGATCAGCAGGATCGTTGATCGCTCTTTGGGAATTGGGGGCAGCGATCGCGCCTAAATTTTACCGAATTGGAACAAACCCTGCTTCTTCTACTAACTTTTGACCTTCATCGCTCAAGAGCATATTGGTATAAGCAACTCCCGCTTGTTCATCCAATTTTCCATCCTGTTTGATGACAACAAAAAGTCGTCGCGTCAACGGGTAAGTTCCATCAGTAAAAGCAGTTTTATTAACCGCTTTGCAAATTTGATCGATACAGGGAGACACAAAACCTGAACTCGCTACCTTGCCAAGAGGAAGAAGGTTTATCATACTTTGATTGATTACCTCTGAAGCCGTAGCATACCCAATACCACCACGAGTCACACCAACCTTTCTTATTGATCCTGTAGTGTCTGTCACCTCTTGCACATTTGAACCCAATGGTTGTTTGTCCAATACTTTTTCATAAAAGTAATCAACTGTACCACCAGCCTTAAGATTACGGCTAAAGGGAGTAATTTCCATGTCTGGCCCTCCTACATCTTTCCAGTTGTTGACTTTTCCGATAAAGATATCCCGCGCTTGCTCTAAGGTAATCCCCTTGAAACCTTGTTTAATCAATTCAGGATTGACATAAAAAGCAATACCATCAATAGCAACAGCTACTTGTTCAAGTTTAAAATTTCGCTTTTTAGCCAGTTCAAACTCATCGTCTTTTACAGATCGCGAAGATTCAGCAAAACTCATTTGTCCCTCAATCAGCATTTCAATACCTGTGCCAGATCCAGGCTTGCCATTAGGCGGCTTGGTATAGCGCAACTGAAATTGAGGATGTGCCTTATTAATAGCTGCAACAACGGCCGGAGAGCGCAGAGGTGCAAAGGTTGTAGAACCCCCATAGTTGAATATTCCATTTGGCACATTAGGAATATTAGCCAGACTAAGATAGGTAGTGAACGGCGCGCTACTCGGCGTAACAGGCGTTGTGGGGGGGCTGCTGGATGAAGTTGTAGAAGTAGATGATGGCGCTCCAAATAGCTTATCTTTAAATAAAAAATAGGGTCCCCCTAACATTAAAAATACAGTTGCTAATCCCAAAACTATAGGAGGCACACCGCGTAATTTTTTACGGCAGTAGGAACACTTATATGCTGTGGATGGATTTTGTGTTTTACAGTTAGGGCATTCGACTTTATTAGATCCACTACTCATAAATACCTCATAACAGTTGATAACTATTTATTGAAGCCTAGTTCTTTTCGCACGTTCGACTCAATTGCTGTTACTTGTTCGTTAGTCAATCCAAATTCCTCTTGAAGATCAAGTAAATTAGCCTGCTGTTGCCCGCCTATTCCTTCATCATTCTCAAGAAAAGCTCAATACATCAGAGCATATTCCTGTTGATAATTTTGAGGTACGAACTCAGCCATAATCTAATTTAAGGATATAAATTGCTAATCTTATGAAGGGTAGTATAGCATAAGGTTGAGGTGAAAGTTGTATTTACGATCGCACCTCCTCACCCTCACCTTTCTACAACCTTCTCCCATCGCCTGCTTTAAAGGTTTTTGAAGCCCGAACGCCCTCCAATGCAAATCCCTTCCACTCCATCATACTTTCAAGGATTCTCGCTGCTGCTCACTACAAGGAACGACCTAAGCAGTATAAGGTCTAACATCAGGCGGTTGAAGCCCAAAACACTTGATTTAGCCGGAATTCCCGCTGCAACTAACTCCTCAGCAATCAGCGACCAAAATGTGAACAAGGTGGAAACTGCTGCGGATTTGTTTCACAAGCCGACTGGGATTCGGATTTTCTGTACTGAGGAGCGGAGTCAGTTAATGTTAACTAATTTCTTCCTTCTTCCTTCTTCCTTCAAATTACTTCCTTCAAATTACTTGAGCCACAACTTAATAGTATGGTCTTTAGAGCCACTAGCAATAGTTTTACCATCTGGACTAAAAGTTACCACATAAACCTCATCAGAATGTCCGGTCAAAGTATTCAGCAATTCACCAGTACCCAAATCCCAAATCTTAATAGTTTTATCCTTACTCCCGCTAGCAATAAATTTCCCATCAGGACTGATCGCCACCGATACAATATCATCAGAATGTCCCTTAAGAGAGCGAATCAACTCCCCGGTTTCTAGATTCCAAACTTTAATAGTTTCATCATAAGCACCGCTAACTATTGTCTTTCCATCCGGGCTAATAGCCACCGACCTCACCGCGTCAGCATGACCATCAAGAGTCTTGATTAACCTCCCGGTTGCGACATCGACAATTGTAATTTTCTTATCCTTAGAAGCGCTAACCAAAGTTTTGCCATCCGGGGTTAAAGCCACAGAATAAACAAAATCTGTATGATCTGGCAAATCATGAATTAAACTACCGTTTTCCGCATTCCAAATCTTGGTTGTTTTGTCTCCACTGCCGCTGGCAATTAGTTCTCCATCACGACTAATAGCGACAGACCAAACAGAAGCAGTATGGTCGAGAGTACGAATCAATTGCCCTGTTTTAATATCCCATAGCATCACTCTCCAAAAACCACTACCTGTAGCCAAGCGCCGGCCATTTGAGTCAAAAGTAACTGACCAAATAGTGGATGAATCTCCTTCAAAAGTTCGGAGAGATTTGCCTGTGGCTAAATCCCAAATTTGGATGGTTTTGTCTTTGGAACCGCTAGCTAACATCAAGCCGTCTGGACTGAAAGCAACTGCTCCAACGGCATTTGAATGCTGAGCAAAGTTTTTGACTTTGGCATTTTTCCAACGCAGGCCTGCTTGGCATTGTCCTTCTAGGTTTTGAGCGGAGGCATAGCTGCTGGAAGCGTTGGAAATGTTGGGAATTTCGCCGATGCAGCCTGCATAATTGCTGGCTTGATAAAGAGCATTAATTTGATTCAATTGTTGGGATTCCCTCTGTACTCGCTGCTGCCATTGTTGCCATTCTTGCCATTTGAGATATCCATAAATTCCTCCGATCGCAGCTAAGATAGCAGCCAGGGCCGCCCCGGCGAGAAAAGGATTGAATTTACGAGTTTCCTTCTGGGTAATTGCTGGTGTATTTTGGAGCGGGAAATTAGTTTTTCCGTTCAAGTTAAGCGGCAAGGGTGTGGTTGGACTCGGTTGCAAGTTGAGTGGAGAAATGCTTTCTGGCGGTGGAGAATTTGACTTGCGGTGTCCTTCTAAAACTGTGGCGATCGCCTTGTATAATTTCGAGAATAAAGATTTAGGAACGACCAATTCTTCTATTTTGGTCGCATCTTCGTCTGTGAGTCCTAACACTTGCTGTAAGCGTTTTAATTCCTCGCGAGTTCCCATAGAAAACGGATATTCTTGCTGCATTGCTTCTTGCAGTGCTTGTTCGTAACGCTCTCCTTTTTCTCTGTATTTTCGGTAAGGGTTCAATACTTCGTCTTCGATTGCTTCTGCTTCTTCTGGTAGCAATTCCAAACTGACGGATAGTTCTTCTAATATTCTCCGACCGACAACTGTAATGTCACCACGACTGCTAGTGCGCCGATCGACTTCTTCGCGATATATTGTGAGTTTGGGAATTCGTGCTCGCGTGCGATCGCCTATTTTTCTCAAGTCTGCCAAAGCTTCCGCCGCCGACTGATATCGTTCGCGAAAATCGTAGCGCACCATATTGTCTAAAACATCGGCTAGCCCTTGGGAACAGGCTGTTAAATGCCGCCAAATAATTTCGCCTTTATTGGAATTTTTCAAATCTCGCAGTTTTGGCAAATCATAAGCTGGCAAACCTGTGATTGCTTGGATGCCAATCATTCCCAAAGCGTAGATATCGCTATTTACTTGCGGGTTATATTGAAATTGTTCGATCGGCATATATTCCAGCGTCCCGATTCGCACAGTCACTGGTGCTTGTCTTTGAGCTATATGAATTTCTTTCACCGACCCAAAGTCGATCAAAACTAATTTATTATCTGAATAGCGGCGGATTAAATTTCCCGGTTTTATATCTCGATGAATTACTCCCTGTCCATGTACAAATACTAAAATTTCTAACAGTTCCTTCAACAAAGGAATTATTCTTTCTTCTGGTACAGGTTTTCCCGGAACAATCTCTGTTGATAGAGAATGACCAGCAACAAAAGATTCTACTAAGAAAAATTCTTCATTTTCTTCAAAATAAGCGAATAACTGAGGGATTTGGTCATGTAAACCGAGCCTTTCTAGAACTTCTGCTTCTTTTTGGAAAAGACGGCGCGTAGCATTAATTAATTTCGGTTCACTGGTACCAGGGCGCAGGTGTTTGACAAAGCACTGAGGTTCACCGGGACGACGAGTATCTTTGGCTAGATAGGTTAGTCCAAATTCTCCCGTTTCTATGACTTCAATGATTTGATAGCGTCCATCTAAAAGTTGGCTCACCATAATAATAAGTTAGTTGCTTCTGGTCATTGGGCATTGGGCATTGGACATTGGGCATTGGGAATTGGGCATGGGAATAGGGCATTGGGCATTGGGCATTGGGCATTGGGCATGGGAATAGGGCATTGGGCATTGGGCATTGGGAATAGTTTTTTTCTTCCTTCTTCCTTCTTCCTTCTTACTTCTTCCTTCTTCCTTCTTCCTTCCTTCTGCCATAATTTATTTTTTCAACATTTGCAAAGCTTGATATCCCAAAAAGAAGAAGCCCAAAGCGCCTAATATTGTGATGCTGTTTGTCAATATATCGACTGTAATAAATTCGCCCATTGCACTATCCTCTAACCACTGATATTTATCGTTGACTTTTCTCTCGTTGACCGGGTGAGGGGTTGTACCCCTTTAGGCAGGTTCAACGAAAGATGCTCACAAATTATAGCTCCTTCGACGCTCAAAATAACTTTTTGCCCGATCGCCTAGCTTTTTTCTATAATTTTTTTTAATATTTAAGCAGACAAATGATGCCACCGACATTTTGAGGTCAGTTCACTTTGATATTGTTAACCCTGCTAATTTTTTCCCTAATCGTCAGTACAGCCTACACTAAAAATTTGCGCCGATCGGTCAAAAACGCACCTCGAACAGGCAGAAGTCCGTCTCAGCAGTCACCCATAGCTCAGTTCCCTAAAGTCTCAGTCATCGTGCCAGCATACAACGAGGCAGAGAATATTCGGGATTGCGCGATCGCCATTTTGGAGAGTACACGGCTGTCTGTGGACAACCTAGAAGTTTTGATTGTAGACGATCGCTCGACAGACGACACCCTGGCGATCGCCCAAACTCTCCAACAACAGCTCAATGACCCGCGCCTCAAAATATTAGCAGGTCAGGCGCGACCAGCCAACCAATATTGGGCGGGCAAAAACTGGGCCTGCGCGGAAGCTGTACAGGTAGCAACGGGAGAATTCTTATTATTTATCGATGCCGATGTGCGACTAAAACCGGAGGCGATCGAAGCCGCCATCGAAACAGTCCAAACCGAAAAAATTGACCTACTCACCTGTATGCCAGCCCTGGTTTGTGAGTGTTTTGCCGAGTGGTTAGTACAGCCCTTAATGTTCAATCACCTAGCAGTTTGCTTCGACTTTACTGCCGTCAATGATCCGACGACAGACAGTGCTTTTGCTGCTGGGCCATTCATGCTATTTAGGCGATCGGCTTATGACAAAATCGGCGGTCACGAGGCAGTTGCCAGCGAAATTGTCGAAGATGTAGAATTAGCTAGACGCATTAAACGTGGGGGTTTAAAGCTAGCACTTTATGCAGGGTCAAATTTAGCATTTGTGCGAATGTATCGGTCTTGGAGCGCATTGTGGGAAGGCTGGACGAAGAATTTGTATCTGGGCGCTAACCGCAGTTGGGGAGCGATGATTTATATGGCGGCGATTATGTTATTTCTCTATCCTATGCCGTGGTTAACATTAGGTATTTTGCTGGCGAATGGTGAAGTTGCAAACATAATTACCAATTACCAATTACCAATTACCAATTACCAATTACCAATTACTTTGTTAACTATTTTTTTAGCAGTAAGAGTAATTTGGCAACAGTATACTTTGCGAGATTTGGGTGCCCAAATTTCCGACTGTTCGACCAAATACTGGTGGTTGGGAGGTTTGGGAGGAACCTTAATTGCGGCAATTGCGATCGCGTCTGCGATTAAAACAGAAACCGGTTGGGGCTGGACTTGGCGAGGTAGAGCTTTGCAAATTAAGAGTTAATAACAAGGGAGAAATCAGGATACGGCAATGCCGTTTCCCTACAATTAATCTGGGTAGTTTAAGGGCACGTGCCGTGTCCGATATGTGGGATAATTGATCGCAATCGAGCATTTGTTCGCAACATTTATATATGACTTTTATGAAGTCAAAGTTATAAATTTTATATCTCAGTTACAACCCTTTGATATATTGCTTCAGAACAGGTGACAGAGTGTAAAGACTTTCCTGTTTTTCGATCAAGCAGCGCCGCGATAGAGATTGCAATGCGTTGAGCAAATCTGATGATGATATTTGTCTGTTTTGGAGCAATTTGGCGAAGTTGACTGGGTGGTTTTCTGTCGCCAACAAGGACAGGACTTGTTTTTCTAGTTCGGAAGTGCGATCGAAATGCTCATCTAAAACATCTTTCAAATCTTCCGGCAACAATATGGTATCATCTATTAATAACTCAGTCGCGCCGATTCCCAACTCTTGCATCAAAGTAGCCACGCTTTTTAACCATAACGGGTTGCCTTGATAACGGTGAATGAGAGTTTCGCAGTTATCGGTTTCTGCTAATCCTTTATCTCTGAGAATTTCCCCTGCGGCTGCGGTGTCTAAACCAGTGAGTTGTAAGGTACGAATGGGAGTATTTTCGCTTGTGAGTTGAGGAACTTCTTTGGGTGGTTCCCAACCGATTAGCAGAAAGCAACTTTGATGGGATAATTTTTCTATCTGTTTCAATAGGGAGCGATATTCTTCGTAATCTGGTTTATATTTCCCTGCCAATTCTCCGCTACAAAAAAGGTTGTGAACGTCATCTAAGACTACTAAACAGCGATGGTTTTGTAAATATTTAATCAGCGGTAAGCGTTTCTGGTTGGTTGGGGATGAATCAGGGTTTTCTGACTGGGAAAACAACTGTCTTAGGTTAGATTGAAATTTATCGATGGTGGGGAATTCGTCTAGGGTGCACCAAACTGTGTATTCAAACTCGTGTTTGATTTGTTGTACGAGTTGTACTGCTAGGGATGTTTTGCCGATACCGCTGATGCCGGTGAGGGTGATGAGGCGGCAGTTTTGTTGTAGAATCCAGGTTGTGAGGGTTTGGAGTTCGTGGGTGCGGGAGTAGAATGTGCCCAACTCTGGCATTTCGCTTAAATCTTGATGTAGAGTTTTGGTTTGTTGTGGGTTATATTTTTCGTCATTATCTGAGTTTGATATATCTGGCGGGTGTCTACCTTGTCCACAATAATTAATATTTCTAATCTGCACAGAGTCTTGTGCAACATTTGATGAGAACAACGAGACTTGCAATCTCTCTATTGCCGATCGCAAATTTGATTTACTAACATCTTCCCCCAACTCTTCTGAAAGTATTTCCCATAATTCTGCGCCCACTTTCCTCACACTACTTTCCGAACAATCAAAGTCTTTGGCTATGTGCTTGTATGTCTCACGTTCTAGAGTTCCCCGGAGTACCGCCGCTTGTAAATCGTCAAGGTGTTGACCCGTTTTCTCGAAGACTATCTTATTGGCGAGGTTTAAAGCTTCTTTTAAGATTGTTACAGAGACGGCGCTTGGCTGAGAAGTCTTTTAGCCAACAATGATTTTGGTTCAGAACACCACCAAGAATATGGAAGAAAATTTTCTGCTGTTGAATGAGTTAGCAAAAAGACTATCCTATAAGCCAGGTTATAGCTTTTTAATCCGTCGAATCGATAACGAAAAAGCTTTGATTTCGCTTAGATGTCCATCGTTACCTAATTCTCAAGAGGAAGGTGAGGAGGTTGGGTTAACAATCAATAACACAGTAAAGCTGTCAGCGATCGTAACACCATCAGATGCCTTACACGCTTTCGCAAAAGTCGTGGCAAGTCTAGAGCTTCATGAATCGGCAGAATGGTTCAAAATCGACGATCGGCAAGTATTCCTGCCACATGGTTGGGAAGATGAATTTGGCGGCTTTAAGTGGGAAGATTTTATGAATCTTAATGGTAAGTTTCTTAGGGCTCTAAAGAACTTTATCGAGCAGCCTAGTATATGAAGTAGAGATGATTGCATGGATAGCGATCGCGCATCAAGAGCGATCGCCCTTCACACCAAATACCAAACACTGCGATCATTGTACGAGTTGCGATGCTTGAGTAAAAAAGACCGATCGCCCTTTTTTTTCAGACGCTCGATCGTCTAAAATAAAAGAGCGATCGCCCTTCACACCAAATACCAAACACTGCGATCATTGTACGGAGTGCGATCGCCCCTGGCACCAAATACCTTCTGACTGCAATTACAGTATAATGAGGGAACATGATCGGCGTAAAAATTGCACAAAAATCATGACTATCGATCTAGAGATTTTTCAAACAGTCGTCAAGATGCCAGAATCTCTCAAACAAGAGATATTGCATTATGCAAAATATTTACTTGAAAAACACGCAAAAACTGAATCATCTCCCGAACAACTTGAACAACCTCATGGTTATGGTAGCTGGGCCGGTCAAATCGTTATGTCTGATGATTTCGATGAACCGCTGGAAGATTTAAAGGAATATATGTAACATGGAATGCCTTTTAGATACTCATGCTTTGTGGTGATGAAGAAGGCAAAAATGTTAGATTAGCGATCGCCCTTCACGCCAAATACCAAACACTGCGATCATTGTACGGAGTGCGATCGACACTCGTTATAATCAAAGTATCAATCCTCCTGAGATGCCGTGATGACTATCAAAGAACTCCTCATCCAAGAAATCGATAGCACCCCTGACGAACTGCTTGCGGATCTTCTCAGCTTGGTGCGATCGCTCAAATCGCCTCCACACCCCCAAGTCAATACCTACGAACAACTCCTAGAGCGCATCGACTACCTCGAAGCCATCATCGGCATCCGCAAAGGACTTGAAAGCTTCGATCGAGGTGAAGGAATCCCAGTCGATCGAGCTATGACAGCACTACAGCAGCAGTTCAACATTCCTCAGAGTCTATGAGTTATCAAGTCCTAATCCAACCACCCGCCTTTTTCGTCACCGCCACCCGTGCTCCTTTAGGTACTGAACCACCAGAGTAATCGCATCAAATAGTCAATAAAGAGCGATCGCCCTTCACACCAAATACCAAACACTGCGATGATTGTACGGAGTGCGATCGACAGAATAAATGAGAAGTAAAATCTCACGAATTTGCTGCCCAAAGAATAGTAATATCGCTGTATTGCTTGAACATTGAATCAGCACTCACAAGCGTCATATCCTCGATCTGAGCCTGGGCAATTAGCATTCGATCAAAGGGATCTCGATGATGTAATGGTAACGCAGCCGCTCGCAGGGCATGAGGTGCTGTAATTTCCAACGATCGCCAAGTATTCCTGCCACATGGTTGGGGAGATGAATTTGGTGGCTTTAAGTGGGAAGATTTTATGAATCTTAATGGTAAGTTTCTTAGGGCTCTAAAGAACTTTATCGAGCAGCCTAGTATATGAAGTAGAGATGATTGCATGGATAGCGATCGCCCGCTACGAGCATCACTTACACGGATCGGGCGATCGTCACAATATCTTCAATGGATTCTCCAGAACCGTTATTGATTGGATACTTATTCATATTTTGTCCTTAAAGTCAAGTACAATTTGTACCAAATTAGATGAGCTTACCCTGCTATGGTTATGATTTAAGTTTAGTTTCTGTGTGAGAGAAATAGGAATTGTGGCACGGGCATCTTGCCTGTGCAAGACAATAAAATTGATGACATCCGTTACATCCGTTACAGAATCCTTTGCCGAACTTCCTTCCTAAATGTTAAATTTACTAATTGAGCCTTTAAAATTCGAGTTTATGCGAAATGCGATCGCGATCGGCGTTTTGCTAGGAATCCTCTGCGCGGTGGTCGGTTCCTACTTAATTGTACAGCAAATGGGCATGATGGTTGACATGATTGCCCATTCTGTGTTAGCTGGATTACCTGTGGCTTTTGCTTTAGGTTTCAATATTGCGATCGGTGCGTTTATATCGGGAATGATCAGCGCTGGAATCATGGCATGGATTCAGTCGCAATCGCGCATCAAAATAGATGCAGTCATGGCCTTACTATTGTCCACTTTTTTAGCACTTAGCATCACTTTGATTAGCCTATTGCGGACAACAAAATTAGACCTTGACGGGTTTTTGTTCGGCAATATCTTGTCAGTTGCACCTACTGATGTGCAGCAAACCTTTTTCACAACTTTGATAATTTTAGTAGCAGTCAAAGTCTTTTACAAAGAATTGCTGTTTTATACTTTTGATCCGTTGGGAGCCCAGGCTAGCGGTTTGCCTGTAAACTGGATTTATTTGGGAATGATTTCAGCGATTACGCTGACGATTGTGGCGAGTTTGCAAACAGTTGGGGCGCTGTTAGTAATTTCGCTGTTAATCGGGCCGGGCATTACTGCGTATTTGTTGGTGAAAGAGTTACATTTAATTATGGGATTAGGATCGGCGATCGGGATTACTGCTACCATAACAGGTATGTATCTGAGCTATTATTTGAATATGCCGTCTGGTGCTGCGATCGTGTTAGTTGTTTTTGCGTTATTTTTGCTAGCTTTGCTGTTCAGTCCCAGTCAAGGAATCTTGACAAGAAAGAAGGGAGAGTAAGCTGTTACGCATTTAAACCACTAACTATCCATGTAGGGTGCGTCAGTAGGGGCGAATGGCAAGAGACTGTTGGCGAATCAATAAAGGGTAATACCCCTCACAGGTGAAATGTAGATTTTGTAGGTTGGGTTAA
>NZ_NXIB02000134.1 GCF_002412335.2 Tychonema bourrellyi FEM_GT703 | reverse complement strand
GCCCCATTCCCCATTCCCCATTCCCCATTCCCCATTTCTAATGAGCGACGAAATTAAAAAACTCGATCAAAAAGGCCTGCGTGATTTCGGGCTGCTAATAGGCGGCTTGATTGCATTCCTGTTCGGTTTAGTAGTACCATTATTGCGCCGTCATCCTACACATTGGTTGCCCTGGGCGATCGGCGCAGTCCTCATTGTGCTAGCATTGGTTGCGCCGAAATCACTCAATCCCATTTATCACGGGTGGATGCGGTTTGGACTTATACTCAACAAAATCGAAACGCCGATTATTTTGGGGATAGTTTTTTACCTGATAATTTGGCCAATGGGAGCGATCAAAAACATTTTTGGCGAAGATGCGATGCGGCGCAAACTCAATCCCAAAATGGATACTTACCGCGTCCAAAGTAAAGCAAGAACCAAAGTTAGTATGGAGCGTCCTTTTTAAGTGTTTGAAGCAACTTTAGATTTTCTCAAAGATTTGTGGGCGTTTATGAAAGAACGCCAAAAGTATTGGCTTTTGCCATTAATCATGACTTTAGTATTTTTAGGAGCTTTGATTGTCCTCAGTCAGGGTTCTGTGATTGCTCCGTTTATTTACACGTTGTTTTAACCAATAATTTCTTGATGGTACAAGCCCCCAGATTTATCGGTGGAATCAATCCAAAACCCAAAATCTAAAATCTTCAAGCCCCCGAATTTATCCGTGGGGTCAATCGAAAATCCAAAATCCAAAATCTCAAATCGAATGATCAATAATTTCTTGATGGTACAAGCCCCCAGATTTATCGGTGGAATCAATCCAAAACCCAAAATCTAAAATCTTCAAGCCCCCGAATTTATCCGTGGGGTCAATCGAAAATCCAAAATCCAAAATCTCAAATCGAATGATAGAATGAGCAAGTTGAAAACTTTGGGTGTCAACCTAGGTTTGACACTCGGCGGCTTATTAATGGGGGTGATAATTGGTGAAGCTGCATTGAGAATTGGCGGGATTCAAGGCTACCCTAAAATAGGAGACATTGTAGACTCCGCACCCACTGGTTTTCATACTTCTGATCAAAACTTGGGTTGGAAGCTCAAACCCGGTGTGTCGGGCGAGTGGAAGGGAGAAGGTGCGAGTTTTTTGCAGGTGAATAGTGAGGGTTTGCGCGATCGCGAACACACCAAAATCAAACCTCCCAACACCTTACGAGTCGCAGTTTTAGGCGATTCTTTCACCGAAGCACTGCACGTACCCATCGAACAAACTTTCTGGTCAAAATTAGAACGGAAATTAGGTAATTGTCAAGCCGTAAAAGGACGCAAAAATGTTGAAGTCATCAATTTTGGTGTCCAGGGTTACGGTACTGCTCAAGAACTAATCATGCTGCGAAAAAAAGTGTGGGATTACAATCCAGATATTGTAGTTTTGGCCTTTTTCGTTGGCAATGACATCATCAATAATTCGCCGAAACTAGAATACGATCGCTATCGACCATTTTTTGTGTATGATGCTAGTGGAAAGCTCGTTCCAGATATGTCTTTTCGGAATCTGCGCCCGACTGAACGTAACCTTTACGCCGTTTCTTTCATCGACAAGCTACCCACTTGGTTAGTCAACAATTCCCGCATTTTACAAGTTGTGAAAAAAGTAGAATTAGATAGAAAAAAGCAGCAGTTATCTAATGACTTTACAAATTTGAGTGGCCAGAATTTTAAGGAACCAACTGATGCTACTTGGCAAAATGCTTGGAAAGTCACAGAGGGTTTGATTGTCACAATGCGGGATGAAGTAGTCCAGAAAAATGCTGACTTCTTAGTTGTAACCATCGGCGATCCGATTCAGATTCATCCAGATGCTGCAATTCGGAAAAAGTTCATCAAGGAAAACAACATCCAGGATTTATTTTATCCCAATCGTCGCCTGGAAAAATTGGGTATCACCAACGGTTTTAGGGTGCTGAGTTTAGCCGAACAGTTTCAAGGTTACACAGACAAATATCAAGTTTGCGCCCACGGTTTTGAGAATTATATTAACTGTGGAGGCCACTGGAATGAACTCGGACATCGGCTGTCTAGCATCATGATCAGTCGAAATTTGTGCGAAAATCTGAAGCAGTCTCAATCGCAAAAAAGTCAACAGTAGTTAAGTCAAATCTGATGAAAGATTCAAAAAATATAAACAAAGGCAACAATGTATTGAGTATAATCGCGATTAATTTGGCGATCGTATTTATTGGCATGGAATCTTTGTCCCTAGCTTTTTATTTTATAACCCAAAATCAGTTCTTTTATACCAGAAGCAAAACACAAGAACAAGTAGTAGAAGATATTGAAAGAATTGGGATTAGACTAGATGATTCGATAGTTGAAAGACTGCACCCATTTTTTGGCTATGTCATGAAACAAGGTAGTTTTGCTAATAAAAGAATTAATTTAAAAGTCAACAGACAGGGCTTTTTTTCTCAGCAAGAATACCCTTTTACTAAAACCAGTAAAAATCAATTTATTGTCGGAATTTTTGGCGGTTCGGTAGCCAACAACCTGGCAGTAGATGAATACGAAAGTAGAATGTTATCTAGGAAGTTAAAAAGTTATCCAGAATTTGCTAACAAAGAAATTGTTGTGTTAAATTTTGCCAACGGTGGTTACAAGCAACCCCAACAGCTATTAGTTTTAAATTACTTCCTAGCTTTGGGTCAAGAGTTTGATATGGTTGTCAATATTGACGGTTTTAATGAAGTAGCTTTGGCAAATTTAAACAACAAATCCAAATTGGATTTAGCAATGCCCAGTGTTCAACACGTACAGCCATTAACTGATTTAGCGAATGATAATTTGTCGCCGGAAGTGATGACTTCAATAGTGAAAATTAGCGAGAATAAAAAACAGTTGAGAACAACTATCGCTCAATTGCAAAATTGTAAATTAGCTTTATGTAATGCTGTTACATCAATAAAGGTAAGGCTATTACTAAAAGATTACCAGCAAGAACTTGTGAAGTACGACAAACAAGTAAAACAGTCTAAAACCGACCCCAAAAATAGCGGTACTGTCTATATTCCCAAATCAGATACTGTTTTAGATGATGCTGCTGCTTTTAGCAAAATGGTATCCATGTGGTATGAATCTTCCGTAATGATGAATCAAGTTTTATCAATTAGAAATATCCCATATTTTCAATTTGTGCAGCCCAATCAGTATTATCCAACCAAGCGAGTGTTTACTCAAAAGGAAAAAGAATTTACTATTGTCAAAGATAGTCCCTATATCGAAGGAGTGACCAAAGGCTATCCGTTGCTGTTGTCAAAAGTTGATGATTTGCAAAAAGCGGGAGTTAGTGTATTTAGCGGAGTGAATATTTTGGACAATACAAAAGAAACCGTTTACAAAGATTCTTGTTGCCACTATAATTTAGTAGGACAGGAATTATTTGCAAATTATATTTCCAGTTCCATTATTAAAGTATTTAGAGAGTCACCGAAAAGTAATAAACCGCAAAAGCAAGACTAAATTCAAGCAAAATTAGATAGTATGAAACAAAGATTTATGAAAGATTTGAAATTTATTAATAAGGCTAAAGAAATTATCAAAATTGCTTTGATTAATTTACTATTTTTACTGGCTTTCCTGGAACTGGGTTCCTTGGGATGGTATTTTGTCAAGCACAAGCAATTTTTCTATACCAGACAAAAGCCACTCGATAAATCTGCCTTGGGAATTAATTTAGAAGGAGTCCGGCTAAATGAGTCTATAGTAGAAAGATTTCATCCTTTTTTTGGATTTGTTCAGAAACCTAGTGCTGACTTTCGCCCCGGTTTTAAAGTAAACAATTATGGGTTTATCTCTCCTTACGATTACCCTTTCAAAAAAACTAACAAAAATCAATTTATTATCGGAGTTTTTGGTGGTTCCGTGGCTTCTGGTTATTCAATATTTGAAGTACAGAATAAAATTTTGCCTGGATATATCAAGCAATTGCCCGCTTTCAAAGATCGAGAATTTGTAATTTTGTCTTTTGCGACGGGAGGCTACAAACAGCCGCAGCAGTTGCTGATTTTAAACTACTTTTTGGCTTTAGGTCAAGAACTCGATATGGTGGTTAATATAGATGGCTTTAATGAAGTAGCACTTTCTAATTTAAACAATAAAAATAAAATCGACTTGGCAATGCCTAGCCTTCAGCATATTCTGCCATTGACTAACTTAGCGAATGGTAGCCTTTCGATAGCGGCGATGAAAGCCACGATAAGAATTCAAGAAAATAAGGTTAGGATTAATCAGGGTTTGGCAAGTTTGCAGCACTGTACTTTGGCGGTGTGTGATGCTTTAACTTCGGTTTATATTCAAAACTTAGTAAACAATTATAAAACCGAGGTGCTTCAGTTTGAAAAAGAGCGCAGTAGTCAACAAGATGAAGGTAGCGTTATTTATATCAATACTAATAAGTCTGTTTTAGAGGATTCAGTAGCTTTCGATCAAATGGCGTGGAATTGGGCGAAAAGTTCAATTTTTATGAATAAAGTGTTGTCTGCTAGTAATGTGCCTTATTTTCAGGTTCTTCAGCCTAATCAATATTATCAGACAAAAAGAGTGTTTAGCGCTGCGGAAAAGCAGATTGCTTTTAACAAGGAGACTCCCTATGCTAGGGCTGTTGAACTTGGATATCCGGCTCTTTTTAAGAAGTTTCCTAATTTGAAAAAAAATAATGTTGATATTTTGAATGCTGTCAATGTTTTTGACAATACTAAAGATGCTGTTTATGTGGATAGCTGTTGTCATTATAATCAATCTGGAGAAGTAGTTTTTAGTAATTATGTGGGGAGTTCAATTTTGGAAGGGTTGCGGAAGGAAGAAAGAAAAAAGAATAAGTAAGGATACGGCAGTGCCCATTGGTGTCAACTTAACGTCAAACCCAGTCAGAGACTGCTGTTTGACTATNGACAAGAGTCTTCTCAAAGTCCCCCTTCTTAAGGGGGATTTAGGGGGATCTAGACTTAGGTAAAAGCAAGAGATACCAAGGGTTTCAAGCTTAAGTTGACACCTATGGGCAGTGCCGTTTCCCTACAATTAATAGCGGTAGGGAAACGGCACTGCCGTGTCCTCTATATCATTTTGGTGCCACTGCAATTGATATTATAAGTTGTATCGATCGCACAAATCTCTCGCTGCTTGTCGGTGTTTTTCTACCAAACTCGGCGGGGAAAGTACTTGTGCGCTATCCATATATCGGTTCACCCACAGACTGAATTCGTTCAAAGAGCGATCGGGCAAATCGATCTTATAATCCACATAAAGCAGATTGCCAAAACTATCCCTGGGGCCTTCTTTAATCTTTTTTTGTCGCGGATGTCGCCGATCGCCCTCTAGAATAAATCCAACTACTTTCTGAAAAAATCGCACCTTCACTTTTTGCAACTTCAGCGTACCCTGCAATTCTGCCTGCTGTTGCTCTGGGTTGCCCAAGAACAGCCCCCAGCCGTTTTTTAACAATTTGTGAGCTATTTTTAGACTTTGTTCCTGTGCGGCTAAACCACGCCCCTCTGCATCGATAATTTCGCAGTAGTCGGTAAAGCGATTCACCCGTTCTACTTTCAAATGTCCGTTTTTGCAATTTTCGCAAATCAGGTACCAGGCGATATCGTGATAAATCAGTTGCAGAGGCCAGATGCGCCGGAAACCGACATTGCCTTTACCGTAATAATCGCGATCGCGGTAAACTTCGATCGCCTGGCCTCGAACTATGGCTGTTTCTACGGTTTCTAATTTGTGAAATAGGGTATTCCGATATTCTTGGCGATCGAGCATTTCGACAGGATCGGTGTAAATAATCGCGCGATTCAGGTGTTCGCGAACCGGATAAAACAGTTTGCCTTTGAGTTCGATATCCAATCCGCGCAACAATTTAGTGAGTTTTTCACAAATTCTGCGGGCTTGAGGATTTCCCTGATATTTGGCTTGAGATGCGATCGCTTGAAATGCGAATAGTAGTTCTTCGCGAGTCATGGCGCCGGTACCGAGATAATATCCGAAGCGATACATTCTTTTGTCGAGGATTCCGTAGTGGCGCAAAGTTTCTAAGTCTTTGCGAATTGTGGGAGTTGCGGGATAGTTTTCGGGGAATTCGATGTTGTATTCGGCGGCAATTTTCTGTAATTGAGATTGGACTTCTAGCAAAGCATCATGATATTTACTGTCGGAGGTTTCGGTGTCGGAGTGTCCGATTCCGGGATGGTTTACTAATGTGGCGATGAGGAGCATGATGCGATCGAACGTTAGTCGATCGGCGTAGGGGTGAGGGGTTGGTTTTTTGGCTATGATGGGTGGATGGGGGTAAGGCGGGGAAAAGTCAAGGAAAAGACAATATTGACATAAAAATATATAAATGGCTGGAGACTTTTATTTACATAGCTTTAGGCTTCACAAGGAGTTTGATAAATATTGTGAATCTGAAGACTGGAAGCTGGCTCGGCTGGTATATTTAGTTGAGTCGTTAGGAATGAAAAATAAATAACTTGCACAATTAAACCCCAGAAGCCTTGATCTAAGGTAAACTATCCATCCATTAGTCACCTTATTTATTTGTCATTTCTAAACGAAAAATTTCTGGTGGCTCTCGTTCGATTCTCTGGTGCGTCAGACGGAATTGAGGAGGGTGGCGACTTCTGCGGGTTCTTTGATGGTGGCGGCGGGTATTGTAAATATACTGTTGACAAATTTGGGTATTGGTGGTTTGATAGGATGGATGAGTTTACTTTGGTCGGAAGGAGGGTGTGCGCCGGGGGAAGCGGTTCATTTGACTCAGGAGCAGGCGGAGGCTTTGCGGTGGGCGACTAGCACTGAGGGGAAGTTCGATCGGAATTTGATGAAGTGGAATTCAGATAGTCTTACTGATTTAGAATCTAAAGCGTAACATTTATTTTCATCACAATTAGTGCGTTACTTTTTGGCTGAATGACACTGCGTGTCACGCAGTCAAAAACAGATCACATTAAGAGTTTGGTAATTCTTGGAGATGTTTATTATGATTGGGCAGTTACTCAAAGAACGCTACCAAGTTACAGAAAAACTTGGTCAAGGTGGACAAGCCATCACTTACAAAGCTAAGGATACCCAAGGTCAAAACCAGATCCGTGTTGTTAAGCACCTTTGCCCCACAAGCACAAATCCCACCCTGTCCGAAGCTGCCAAACATGACCTCTGGGAAACTGCTAAAGAGCTCTTCGGGAAGGAAGCAAAAGCCCTAGCCGGATTGGGGCATCATCCCCAGATTCCCGGACTGTTGGAAGACTTTGTAGAAAATGGAGAATTCTACTTAGTGCAAGAGTTTATTGAGGGACAGCCTCTCAGTGTTGAATTGCCCTCCGGCCAGCGCTGGAGCGAAACTCAGGTTATCCAACTGCTACATGAAATCTTGTCCATCCTCGAATTTGTTCACAGTAAGGGCGTTATTCATCGAGATATTAAACCTGATAATATCATTCGGCGACGGCTGGACAATAAATTAGTGCTGGTGGACTTTGGCGCGGTCAAGTTAGAGCGACAGCTGGCACAAGTGAGTGCCAAGTCTCGAAGAAGTGTCAGTGTTGGCACTCTAGGCTATATGCCCTCAGAGCAGCAGGATGGCAAACCAGTTTTTGCCAGCGACCTGTATGCGTTGGGTATGATTAGCATCCAAGCGCTGACTGGGAAAAATGCTGCTGATTTGGTTTTACATCACAAAAAACGCGGCGAGATTGATTGGCAGCCCCTAGTAACTGTAAGTAAGGAACTAACTGAAGTCCTCACTGGGATAGTTCGCTGCTTTCCTGAAGACCGTTACCAAAGTGCTGAGGAGGTTCTACAGGCGCTCAATCCCAATGGTTCAAAAATCAATAACGGTGGCTATACACCCACGGAGATTGTATCAGAACCGCCGAAAGTGCCACCTGATTACCGCACAGAGAGAGTTGAACAACCACCTAAAATTCAAGACTGGCGGTGTATCCATCATCTGACAGGTCATGTTGCCTCAGTTCGTTCCGTCGCTATTAGCCCAGATAGTCAGACCCTTGTTAGTGCTGGCGATGACAACACTGTTAAGGTGTGGCATCTAAACAGTGGAGTGAGTGGCAGTCTAAAAAATACTTTCAAGCCGCAGACAGGTTTTTTTAAGGGTGAGGCTACCTATTTTACTTCCGTTGCTATTAGTCCAGAGGGGCAGATACTTGCCAGTGGTTGTTTGGACAAAACGATTAAGCTGTGGCATCTAAATAATGGCAATTGGATTCGCGACCTCAAAGGGCATTCCGACTCAGTTTATAGCGTTGCTATTAGCCCAGATAGTCAGACCCTCGTTAGTGCTGGTCGGGAAAACACGATTAAGGTTTGGAACCTACCTACTGGGCAAGCACTTCGCAACCTCACAGGTCATTCCGACTCGGTTTATGCTGTTGCTATCAGCCCGGATAGTCAAACTTTGGTCAGTGCTAGTCGAGACAACACAATTAAAGTTTGGAATCTACTTAATGGCAAACTACTTAATACTTTCACTGGTCATATAGACTGGGTTCATTGCGTTGCCATCAGCCCGGATGGTCAAACCATCGTCAGTGGTAGTAAGGACAATACCATCAGGCTGTGGAATATTGGGAGTGGGCAACTAATTCGGACTCTGAATGGGCATTCAAACTGGGTAACTTCTGTCGCGATTAGTCCCGATGGCAGTACCCTCATCAGTGGCAGTCGCGACAAAACTATCAAGCTGTGGAATCTGGACAATGGAGAACTGATTGCTACCCTCACGGGGCATTTAGAATTAGTTTGGTGTGTAGTCATCAGCCCAGATGGTAAGAGTATTGCCAGTAGTAGTGATGACGGAGCAATCAAGATTTGGCAACGTAATTGATTCAATAATTAAACTAACCAGGGAGCAAAAAACATGACTGAATCCAATAAGCCCATAGGTCAACAATTTTCCAATGTAATGCCTGTATGGAAATTTTGCTTTTTGATGATTATTACTTTTGGACTTTATGAACTCCCTTGGTGTCACAAGCAATGGAAATTTTTAAAAGACCGGGAAAATTTGAATATTAACCCTTGGGTTAGGGCTGTGTTTTTTCTCTTTACAATGCACAATCTAGCCAAAAAAGTTTTTGTCCTAGCTGAGAAACAAGGGTATAGAGAAAGACCTTCAGCTTTTCAAGTCACATTAATTTATTGGATTTTTTTTATACTAAGCTTCTTGCCTGATCCTTTTTGGCTGATATCGTTTTTTGGTGTTGTGCCATTGTTAACAATTTTAAAAGCAGTCAATTACTACTGGGAACAAGAACAGCCTAATCTTCCAGTCAGAAAATCTTTTACTGGAAGGGAAGTTGCTTGGATTGTATTCGGTGCAATTCTTTGGCTATTAGTAATTATCGGATCATTGTTAGAAGAGGGATCGTAAATAAAGATATCTCACTCCATGCCCTCCAAAACATCGACGCTTTATTTCCCAATATAGCCAAAGCAACACACACAATTTAGAGAGGTTTATTTAAACGAATCCGTGCTAGTAAATACTCTTTTGCAGACTAAACAAATCCTGAACGTTTAGAAAAACATAAAAGATTATGTCACCTAAATTTGAAAAACTGCTACAGCGCATTCAAAATGTCCAGAACTTTGTAGCAACCAGAGTCAATCAAAACCCGACTTTTGGCACAGTTGCACAAGAACTGAACAAACTAGCTGACACTCTCAAAGTAGGTAAACTTAGGATTCAAATTGTTAGTGAGTCTCCTGTATTAGCCGAATCACTGCAAAACTTAGTTAGCACACGCAAAAATTTAGCCGCCATCTACCAATTTAAGACTGTCCCCTTACCCTCTCAGTCTCAACGAACTGAAATAGCATCCCCTGCCGCAGTCATCCTAAAATATGCAAACAGCGCAGGAGAGCAGTCAACTCGTTTTTCATTATCTAAAAATCAGAAAGTAGTAATTGGGCGTAGCGCTGACTGTCAAATTCGGATTCCAGATGAATGTAAGTTCGTCTCTGGACATCATGCTGAGATTGTACCTCTTGTAAATTCTGGATTTGGCAAAACAGACTGGCAATTTTGTGACACCAGTAGCAATGGAAGTTACATCAAGGGTCAAAAGTTGCTTAAGGGTTGTCGGACTTTACAGACAGGTGATGTGATTATACTTGGTTATCCAGAGGCTACTCGATCAAGTCCCGAAATCGTTGTTGATTTTCAATTTAATCCGGCGGCTGAGAATGTAAATAATCAGATTGAAAAACAACTGATTGATTGTGACATTCTATATCTAGTTGTTAGCTCTGGTCAAACCCTTTCTGCCGATGAGAAGCAGTTTATTGATCGAGCTATTAAAGCTCAAGTATTGAAAGTAGTCATTGCAGTAGATAGCACAGCTACAAGTCAGGAATCTCAAGCTAATTTAGCGGCTGTGGATACTTGGATTAAAAGTCAGAACTTTAGTCAATCCTTGGTTTTAGTTTCTGCGCCTATTAGCTCTTTTTATCCCAATAGCCAAGCCAATAGAGTTGAGCTATCTGCTCAGTTAGAATCAAATTTATTGAGCCAGGTTTTAGAGAATATAGCTAATGGTGAATTCGAGGAAGTTTTAAAGGAACGAGTTAAAAAGCAATTTTTGGCACAAATAAATATTCTTGATAGTCTTTTCAAGAAACAAGAAGATACTTTGAAACAAGAAAGTCAAAAGCTGGAACAATTATTGCGCGAATTAAGCGATCAAGAAATCAATAAAGTCTTCCAGCAAGTGAATGCCGACAAAGATAAAACATTCCAGCAAATAAAATCTAAGATATTAGAGTCAAAAGACGCTTTTATTCATCCGTTCACTAAAAAAAGCTTGCTGCACAGAATCAAGCTGTTTACCGAAGAACTCAAACCTGTTATGACAAAAAAAGGCTCTGAAGTTTACTTAAGTTTAACATCAGATCATCTGGGGGAACGTGAGAGTTTAAACATTTATATGACGAACAACCTTTGCTACAAGGAAATTATTAATTGGGTAAATGAAGAATGGAAGCGAATTTGTTATAATTATGCAGATGGCGGGTTAAATGGGCTTTTCCATAGGACTGAGACAAAGCTGTTTAAACTGACACAGAATCAAAATCTGCCTAATTCATCTTTTTATTCAGATCAACCGAATTTTGATGTTTACAAATACCTGAAAGACTCTTTAGTAGAATTTCCCAGCGAAATTTCTTATCAAGAAGGTGGTTCGCCTATTGGTGGCGTGGTTGGTATGGCGGTATCAGCATTAATAGGATATGTAGGATTTGCAGGAGTAGGATTGCCACCAGGTACTCCAGGTAATCCCCTAGCCCTCATTCAGGCATTTAATAATATTATAAACATCCTAATAAGAGGAGATGAAAGGCAACAACAAGCGGCGGGAAGGCTAAAACAGCAAACCGAAAATTTGAAGAAAGGTTTATGCAATCATTACCAAGGCTTGGCCAAATTCTTAGTTGAAAAAATGGGTCAAAATTGTTTTTTCCTTTCCCTATTCGATACGGAAGCTCGGCGTTTAAGAGAAATGACCGAATCTATTAAAAATGAGCGAATTAATCCCTACATCAACGAGATTAAAAAACGTCTTGAACAGTGCAATAATCAGCAGAATGCTTTGAAGAAGCAACAGATGGAACTAATGCAACGGATCAAGGGAGAATGAGTTGTTAAGAGCGGATTATTATACTTTAAATAAAAACAATTCTTAATATTTTTAATTGATAAATTTATGGACGATAGTCAAATTTTTTGCTAAAACTAGGATAGTTATTTCAGGAGCCTTAAAAAAGTATGACATCCTTTAACCAAACCGAAACTTTTGATACAGACAACGAGGGTCAAGTAGATATTGTCGCTGAATTGGCAGATTGGGATGATGATGAAGTAGCTCATGTTGTTACTGCTGCCGTCGATCTCAATAGTGATGAAATATTTGAGACTGTTTTCATACGGAATGAGGAGAATACCTTTGATGTTGTTTATGATACGAATCAAGACGGCATCCCAGATGCTGTTGATTACGGTAGCAATGGCTCAATTGACATAGTTGCTGATTTGAATAACGACGATCAAATCAATGCTCAAGATGTCTCGATTGCTTCAGCAGCAATAGATGCGTTGCAAGACGTTTAATTTTGACAGGACTTACGCACCTGACGGGGTTGTCACCCCGTCAGGAGAGCGATGCTTGCACAAGTAGCGATCGCACTTAGGTATAAAAGCGCGATCGCCTCTGAATAATTCCTTCTGCGGCTGGTAAGACAGAAATACTTTACACCGCCTGAAACACCGCTGGGCTAGTACCACTTTGATAATCAAGGCTAGTCACAATATGCTCTGCCTCTACCAGTATGCTGACGACCCACTCGCTGGGGAAACTAATTGAATGGAAATAAAACAGAAGCCTTCGTCATTAACTAACGGAGGCTTCTTTCCACTTCTTGGAAAAACTACAGGCTTTGAGATTGCTTCGCTTCCCTCGCAATGACAGAATTACCTTATCTGTGCCTCCAGGACTGATTACTCTGCCAAGCCCCAAACCCGATCGACTAAATAGAGAAACTCGATCGCACTTTATGTCTAGACTCGGTAGTTGTGAATGGCGCGCCCTGAAAGTCCTTGCCTCAGTTTTGCAACAATGAGATGCACCCTGGCAGGCTTGGAGCCTCATTAAACTTCTCCAATTTCCGGTGCAATTTCTTGATCTACTTGTTCAAAATTCACCTTATTTAGGAAGCGATGCACCCTACTTGAACTGCTATACTACTAAAAGAAGGAGAAATCAAATGACAATCAAAATCAAGTTAATGGCTACCACCTAATTTTAGCAAAAACAGACGAAGTTCGATCGCGTTACTATATCTCATAACTCATCTGACCATAAAAGTGTATGAAAATAGAAGATTATCCACTGGCTAAACAATTGATTTTCGATGCCGAGGGCAACATCAGTCAAGTCATTCTAGATTATACCGACTATCAGTATTTCCTAGAAGCGATGGAAGATAGAGGACTTCTATTGGCTATGGGCACAGTAAAAAATGAAACCCCCTTAAATTTACACCAAGCACTTGCCGAACTCGAAACAGAATGAAAGTCGAATATCTACCCAGTTTTTTAAAGGATTTAAAAGCTCTTAAAAGTACGCCTGTCTTTCAGCAAATCAAGGATTTTGCTTTTGCAGAAATTCCGAATAGTAATGATTTACAGACAATTGTTAACTTAAAAAAATTGAAAAGTGATGATAATGCGTATCGGCTTCGGGTTGGCGACTATCGAATAGGTTTTTATTTTGATGGCGAAACTGTTACTTTTGCAAGGGTGCGTCGCCTCGTAATATCTGGGATAAAACTTGCAGATATAGGAAGCGACGCACCCTACTTGGAGTTTTTGGTAGGGGTAATTCATCAATTGCCCCTACTGTTAATTGCCCCAAACCCGATACACTACTAGATAGATAAACTCGATCGCACTTTATGTCCAGACTCGGTAGTTGTGAATGGCGCGCCCTGAAAATCCTTGCCTCAGTATAGCGATCGCTCGCATGAAAACCTCTGGGGCAAACCATTTTGCCACCTGGGTTCTACAGGCCCCCTATCCCAGCGGGTATGTTCACCATGACTGTATGTGGCCGGACACCCTATCCCAATCGTGGCAAGCTTGGCAAGAAATGTTCTCCTCCTCCGGGACGATTCACGAATTGCCCTTAAATCCCGATCGCACTTTCGGATCACCCCAAAATAGCCAGAAGATACTGGCAGAAACTGCAAAACTCAGCCCTCACTCCCTAGAGATACCCCGATCGCAAGTACCAATCAACCTCAGTCCAGAGGGGCTGCGTGAAGGAGAAAAAACCCCGCCACCACAACCAGCCAGCTACAGCAGCCGCCTCATGCAGCATTTTGGGATCAATCTTTGGCAGTGGTTGTTTGAAGGGCCAATTCAAGGTAGTCTCCAAGAAAGTAAGGGAATCGCGATCGGGCAAAATCAACCTTTGCGAGTCCGACTAGACTTGCGAGAACCCTATTTAATAGCTTTACCTTGGGAAATTATGCAGCCTCAACCCGGTCAACCGGCAATTTCTCTGTCGCAACAACTACTTTTCAGCCGCACTACCAGCAATGTTGAGCCTTTGGGGCCGCTGCGTCTGGCTGAGTCACTGAACATTTTGCTAGTTTTGGGACAAAAAGACCCCGGTAGTGCGGTCAATTCTCAATTTTCAACCAGTAATAATCGTCAATTGCAGTTGGAAAAAGAAGCACTAGATTTGCGTCAAGTTCTGGAAACTGCCAGCAAAACTGATGATAGTGGCAAATACTTGGATGTCAGTGTTGCGACTCACGTTGATACTCTGATCGAACCGAGTCGCGCACAACTAATTTCTAGGTTGGAAACACAAGCTTATAACATCTTGTTTTACGCTGGCCACGGGATGCCGGGGCCCGATGGAGGCTTCTTATTTTTGGGGCCAGACACCATTATTAATGGCACTGAACTGGCTCAAGTTTTAGTCCGGGGGGGGGTGACGTTGGCGGTATTCAATGCCTGCTGGGGAGCTCAACCGGCGGTGGAAATGGTTGATTTAAGCAATGGGCAGAAACAGGCGATCGCCCGTAGCAGTTTGGCAGAAGTGTTGATCCATCACGGGGTGCCGGCGGTGTTGGGGATGCGGGATTCGATCGCCGATCGCGAGGCCCTGAGTTTTATCCAAACTTTCGCCCAAGCTTTGGCTGGAAGGATGTCGATCGATCGGGCTGTGGCGATCGCTAGACAGCAACTACTGACGCTTTACAAGTTTAATCAACCGGCTTGGACTCTACCTGTGTTGTATATGCACCCGGAGTTTGACGGTGAATTGACCGATCCGGTAGATGATATCAAAACTGAATTACCTGTAAATTCTTCTACTTGGTTGGGGCGTTTACCCTCTGCTGCTTACTTGCGGGGGCGCGGCGAAAATGAAAAATCCCAGAGTTCAAATCCCGATCGGGTTTGGCCAATTCGGGCTGGGATGGTGCGAGTTGGACGCTGGGAAGAAAACGATGTGGTGATTCGAGAACAGTGGGTTTCTCAAAAACACGCGGAGATTTTCTGTCGCAACAGTGTGGTAGATGGGCGGGAAGAACCTAGCTACTTCCTGCGCGATTTCTCTCGTTATGGCACTCTAGTGTTGGGGGATGATGGATGGCAAAGGGTTCACCACCAAGAATTGTTGTTGCGATCGGGCGTTCAGCTAAAATTTGGTAGTTCTCAAGGTCAAATGTTTGAGTTTACGATCGAGGTTCCCAAAACTTGAGGTTAAAGTGAGACTGATTGCGGAACCAATTGAGGTGATGATGTAGCTAGTTTCAGCGATCGGCGATCGACCTGTTCTGTATTTTTTTTTCCCATTTAGGTATAAAATCATGACTCCTCAAACTCCTGATTCTCAATATTTTCGCAACTGTGAAACTCAGGCTGAGATGGAACTTCTGGCAACAATTGTTCAGACCGATGTTGCTTATCCCTGGAATCCTGCACAGCTTGAATCTGAATCTTATTTGATGGCTTTGGAACAGGAGTTTGCACTATCAGATTCCTTCAGCGACACGGATATTGCCCTCAAATCACAAGTATTATTCTCGCAATTAGAACAAGTCTGGCTAACCACAACTTTGCAAAAGTCTTTGCGCGAAAAATTTGCTGGCTTTCCTCAAAATTTACTCGCCAGCATCGCTCAAAGTGTCCAAAATGCCACAGTTAAGTATCAACTTTTAGCTGACCAAATGGTAGATTGTGTAGTAGATATTTTGCCTCAGTGGGCTGAGGAAGATTTGCAGGTTTTTGCCCGTCCTTTGGCCTATGCGATGCGAGATGTTGATTCCGAAGGTGGGGAATTGGGGATGGTTTTGAGAAAACCTTGGGAAGAATTGTCTGAAATAGAACAGGCTAGAGTTAGTTTGACTGTCGCCCGCTATGCTATTTCGCAATTGGAAGTTTCTGATTAGTGAAATTCAAAATATGTAGGTTGGGTTGAGGAACGAAACCCAACTCTTGATTTAAAATGAGGAACGAAACCCAACTCTTGATTTAAGATGAGGAACGAAACCCAACTCTTGATTGAAAATGAGGAACGAAACCCAACTCTTGATTGAAAATGAGGAACGAAACCCAACTCTTGATTTAAGATGAGGAACGAAACCCAACTCTTGATTGAAAATGAGGAACGAAACCCAACTCTTGATTGAAAATGAGGTGTTGGGTTTCGTTCCTCAACCCAACCTACTTCTACTTCTACTAATTTCTGAAACCGGATTGATTTAACTTAGATTACAATTATCGGGGTAGGGAAACGGCACTGCCGTGTCCTAATTTCTTAGACTCGATCGGGCATTTCACACTTATGGCCAATTCAAGATTTAACATTCAAGACTTTAAACACCGCGTGCCGATCGCCACCTTAGTCATATTAGGGCTATTTGGTTTTGCAAGTGCGATCTCCTGGGCATGGTTGTCCGGTGAAGGCACTGTCAGCGGTATTTTTACCCAAATCAACATTTGGCAACAAAACCCGCCTGTGTGGACGCAAGTGCCTGCTATCAGCCAGATGTATTTATTCATCCCGACTGCAATTCTCGTCTCAACAGTCTTGGCTACCATTAAAATTTCGCCTCAGCCGCAGAAGTGGTCGCAGGCTGTGGTCATCGCCATAGTTTTGGCGTAAGGATTCGGTATGTTTTGTAGCGATCGCTCGCAACTCTCAATCTCAGCAATCCCCGTTTATTGGGTTCACAATATGGGCGATGGACAAGCATTTTCAACAAGTGCAGATGCCTTAAAAGGGACGAATTTTGGCTGGATTTGGAGTGCTTATAATCTGCTGATGTTGGGGATTGCGTTGCTGATTTTGGTGGATATTCCTAAACCGGATATTTACAGATGTCTGAAATTGATTATGACAAAAACCCAACCTCGATCCGGATATACACTGCCAGTATTTGCCTGTGCTGCTGCACTAGCAGCCCTGCGGTGCTGTAGAGGTGTTCATTCTATAGATAGCGTCTCAGTAGATTTACTAGACCCCATCATAACCGCAGAAGTTCCCATCGAACAAGTATCTCTACTAAAAACAGGCACTGCCTTAGCTGTGACTCGCTCTGAGCCAGGGGATAACCTAGATCTGACTCGCCACACCCCAGTTTGGGCAATGGTGGAATTACAGAGAATGGAAGAAGCAGAAATTGGGGAAGCACAAGAGCAAATACTGATTATTGGGGGCGAAGGAATTGGACACCACAAAATAGGCGGAGGAGCGGCAATCTACGATTACGCTCAGCGACTGTTGCGTGTGAATCTGAGCCGAGAACTCCAAAAAGGAGAAAAAATGACTGTCACCCTGATTCTGCCATCAGGTCGCCAACTGGCAACCCGTACCTCTAACGAAGCTTTCGGCGTGGTAGAAGGACTGTCGCTGCTGGGGACAACAGGCATTTCTCAACCCCTGAGTGCCCCCGGACAATTGGAAATTTACCGCGAACAACTCCAACAAAAAGCCACACTATTTGACTGTTTGGTTTTCTGCATCGGCGAAAATGGCTTGGATTTGGCTCGACAATTGGGCATTAATCCCCAGCGATTGATCAAAACCGCTAATTGGCTTGGCCCGTTGCTGGCAGAGGCTGGGTGTCAGGGTGTGAAATCCATTTTGCTGTTTGGCTATCACGGAAAGTTAATGAAGTTGGCTGCGGGGATTTTTCACACTCACCACCATCTCGCCGATGGGCGGCGCGAAATTCTGACGGCTTTTTGTGCGCGGGCCGGAATGCCCGCTGATGCGTGTTCCTCGATTTTTGAGGCTGCTACAGCGGAAGATGCTCTCCAGCAACTGCGGGCTGTTGATGTGGCAAATCAGAGTAATTGGGTCGATCGCATCTATGGTGACATCGCTCAACAAATAGACTTGCGGTCATCCGATTGCATTTTTGCTCACAGTGGGCGACGCATCTCCGTGGGTTCAGTGATGTTCGGGCGCGATCGCCAAATTATTGTTAAAAGTGAAATAGGAGATACATTTTTGACACAAATTTGTTAATGTAGTGTCAATATCCTGTAACTTTTTCTAAAAGATCGATCGGCGATCATACTTAAATAAGTCATAATTGCCAGTCCCTAGACCTTAATTACTTAAGTTCCTTTCCGACAAATAATCCCTCTACTACCTTTTATCCCATTAGCAATTAGCAATTACCCACTAACCGTGATTACTCAAATAGAAACTGAATCAGCCCTCACAAACTCTTCTCTGGGGCAGATCGATCGCCAGATGATCGTGATTCTCGACTTCGGTTCGCAATATTCCGAACTGATTGCTCGCCGCATTCGCGAAACCCAAGTATATTCAGAAGTTATTTCTTACCGTACTACTGCTCAACAATTAGCTGCGATCAATCCGAAAGGAATTATTCTTTCAGGTGGGCCGAGTTCTGTATATGACGAAAAAGCTCCCCAATGCGATCCAGAAATTTGGAATTTGGGAATACCCGTTTTGGGAGTCTGCTACGGAATGCAATTGATGGTCAAGCAACTAGGCGGAGTAGTTGAGCGTGCTAAGTTAGCCGAATACGGCAAAGCATCGCTATCTATTAATGATCCTACCGATTTGCTGACAAATGTCGAAGATGGTAGCACCATGTGGATGAGCCACGGCGATTCCTGTACCGAATTGCCAGAAGGTTTTGAGATCCTCGCTCATACCGAAAATACTCCCTCTGCGGCAATTGCTCACCACGAAAAAAATCTGTATGGAGTTCAGTTCCATCCAGAAGTAGTTCATTCCATCGGCGGACAGGCTTTAGTTCGCAATTTTGTTTACCATATTTGCGAGTGCGAACCGACTTGGACGACAGCTACTTTCGTCGAAGAATCTATTCGTGAAATTCGAGCGCAAGTGGGAGAAAAACGAGTTTTGTTGGCTCTATCTGGTGGTGTTGATTCTTCAACTTTGGCTTTTTTGCTGCATAAGGCGATCGGTGACCAAGTTACCTGTATGTTCATCGACCAAGGGTTTATGCGAAAGTATGAACCGGAACGGTTGGTGAAATTATTTAAAGAGCAATTCCACATTGATGTTGAATATGTTAATGCTCGCGAACGCTTTTTAGCTCAAATTGCAGGTATTACCGATCCTGAAGTAAAACGCAAGCGAATTGGCCACGAATTTATCAGTGTATTTGAAGAAGAATCGAAGCGTCTGGGACCTTTCGATTATCTCGCCCAAGGTACTCTTTACCCAGATGTGATTGAATCGGCTGACACTAACGTAGATCCCAAAAGTGGCGAACGAGTTGCTGTGAAAATTAAAAGCCATCACAACGTCGGCGGGCTACCTAAAGATTTGTGCTTTAAGCTAATCGAACCGCTGCGAAAGTTGTTCAAGGATGAAGTGCGAAAAGTCGGTCGTTCGATCGGGCTTCCAGAAGAAATCGTCAATCGACAACCTTTCCCAGGGCCAGGATTAGCGATTCGGATTCTCGGAGAAGTTACCGCAGAAAGGTTAAATATTTTGCGGGATGCTGACTTAGTGGTGCGCCAAGAAATTAATCGGCATGGATTGTACAACGAACTTTGGCAAGCTTTTGCAGTTTTGCTTCCGATTCGCAGTGTAGGTGTGATGGGAGATCAGCGCACTTATGCTTATCCGATTGTCTTGCGGTTTATTACCAGTGAAGATGGGATGACGGCCGACTGGGCGCGAGTTCCTTACGATTTGTTGGAACTAATCTCAAACCGGATTGTGAATGAAGTGAAAGGGGTGAACCGCGTGGTTTACGATATTACTTCTAAGCCGCCTGGAACGATCGAGTGGGAATGATCAGCAAAATGTTTTGTAACCGCATAAAAACTTAGTTGATAGTGTAGGTTGGGTAGAGGAACGAAACCCAACACTGATTAATTGGGTGTTGGGTAACGCTCGCGCTCTACATAAAAACTTAGTTGATAGTGTAAGTTGGGTAGAGGAACGAAACCCAACACTGATGAATTGGGTGTTGGGTTTCGCTCGCGCTCTACCCAACCTACAGAATAAAAACAGCGGTTAAAAAATCTAAGTTTAACCAATAAAAAAAGAAGGGGAATTAATCATTGGTTGATTTCTCTGTTCGCGGTGAAATTTGCTGCTGTGTACTTTGGGCGAGTTTTTCTTCATAAGATTCGAGCCCTTTGGTAACTAAGATTCGCAACACCGACGACAGGGCGCGATCGGCTAACTCTGGCAAAGCCGAAACAGCCGTAATTCTTTCGCGCAATCCTTTTATGTCTACTGTTGTTCGGTCAGGTTTAGTCATGGGTTCAGTGTATCTGAGATGTTGCACCAATGTCAATAAGAGGCTTTTTGGTGGGTGAGGGCGGGTTTATTTCACCTGTTTGCAGCCTTTAAGACTATTGATGAACCCGCCCCTACCAGTTATTGAGAATGGTGCAAGATCTCAGGTGTATCGTACTACATCAGCCAAAACAATATTGTATGGCCTACGCATTTTTTCTGCTGTGTGCGATCGCCCCTTCTACGATCGGTTAATCTAAAGTTAATGCGAACAAAATTTAAATTTCTCGATCGCACGGCGTGAATTCCCATCTTTTCTATCAGCAGCTAGGAGTCTGAGTAACTATGTATCAAACTGAACAGTCCCCAACTCCGAAAAACGTACTCCCAACGATGTACGATCTCCCAAGCGAACACCCGGAGGATTCTGGTTTGCCCGATTTATATCATCTTTGGCAATCTCGTTGCCTAGAATATACTTTTCGCCCGTCTAATTATCCCATTGAACTGGTATTTGTTGCCAGCGACTTAAATCTATATTTTGATGTCCGTCACACTCAGTGGTACAAAAGACCTGATTGGTTTGGTGTGGTTGGCGTTGACAGGCTTTATCAAAAGCAAGAATTGCGGAAATCCTACGTTATTTGGCAAGAAGAAGTCAGTCCTTTTGTAGTGGTGGAACTGTTGTCGCCGGGAACGGAAAATGAAGATTTAGGACAAACAGTGAGAGGGCTTGGTCAACCTCCAACTAAATGGCAAGTTTACGAACAGATTCTCAGGGTTCCTTATTATATAGTTTTTG
>NZ_NXIB02000133.1 GCF_002412335.2 Tychonema bourrellyi FEM_GT703 | reverse complement strand
CCCCATGTCCGCCCCCTATGCCCTATGCCCCATGCCCCATTCCCAATGACCAATTCCCCAAATTAATGTTTATGCAATCAAATGGTGGCTTAGTAGATGCGGCACAATTTCAAGGGAAAAACAGTATTTTATCCGGGCCAGCAGGGGGAATTGTTGGCGCAGTTCAAACGAGCAAAAAGGCAGGTTTTGACAAAATTATTACCTTTGATATGGGCGGAACTTCGACAGATGTTGCCCATTTTAATGGCGAATACGAACGGGAATTTGAGACAGAAATTGCTGGTGTCAGATTGCGATCGCCCGTAATGGCAATTCACACTGTAGCAGCCGGTGGCGGTTCCATTGTATTTTTTGACGGTGCCCGTTACCGCGTCGGGCCAGAGTCGGCGGGGGCGAATCCTGGGCCTGCTTGCTATCGGAATGGTGGCCCTTTGACGGTGACTGATTGCAATGTGATGTTGGGGAAAATTCAACCTGATTTTTTCCCGAAAGTGTTTGGATTGAATGGAGATTTGCCGATCGCCTCTGATGTAGTTAAGCAAAAATTTGTGCAATTAGCGGGGGAAATTGGGGGCGAGAGGACGGCGGAACAGGTGGCGGAGGGTTTTTTGGCGATCGCTGTGGAAAAGATGGCTAATGCGGTGAAAAAAATCTCGCTTCAGCGGGGTTACGATGTTTCGGAATATACCTTGTGCTGTTTCGGCGGTGCGGGGGGACAACACGCTTGTGCGATCGCCGATGCTTTGGGCATGAAACGGGTGTTTATTCACCCTTATGCGGGGGTGTTATCCGCTTACGGTATGGGTTTGGCTGATGTGCGGGTAATGCGCGAAAGTGCGATCGAGCAACAATTAAGTCTCGAATTAATCACTGATTTGCATCATATTTTAGCACAATTGGAGGCTGAGGGAAAGAGGGAATTGAACCGCAGAGACGCAGAGGGCGCTGGGGAAGAAGAAGAGATTTTCGTTATTAGGAAGTTGCACTTAAAATATCAGGGAAGTGATTCAGTTTTGGCTGTAAATTTCGATGCAAATATTGAGGTTATGCAGGCTGAATTTGAAGCAGCACATCGACAGCGTTACAGTTTTATAATGTCAGAAAAAGCGCTAATTGTGGAAGCAGTTTCGGTGGAAGTTGTAGAAACAATGGATGTGCCGGAAATATCCACAATTTCCTCTGATTGTGGCACAGGCATCTTGCCTGTGCAAGCAATTTCAACAGTCCAAATGTATGTTGCTGGCGAGTGGCGGGAAACGCCTGTATACAAAAGGGAGAATTTGCGATCGCACAACAGCATTACTGGCCCAGCGTTGATTGTGGAAGCGACGGGAACAAATGCGATCGAACCCGGATGGGAAGCGGAAATCACGGAAAATAATGATCTCATTTTAAACCGCAGATCCACGGTGATGAACGCAGATAATACCCGTTTATCTGCTGTTGAATCAGACCCGGTTTTGCTGGAAATATTTAATAATTTGTTTCGTGCGATCGCCGAACAAATGGGTATCACCTTACAAAACACAAGTTCTTCTGTCAATATCAAAGAACGCCTCGATTTTTCCTGTGCAATATTCGACCAAAACGGGCAATTAGTAGCCAACGCGCCGCACATTCCCGTGCATCTCGGCTCCATGAGCGAAAGTATATCAGCTTTAATTTCAGCAAAAGCTACTACTATCAAACCAGGGGATGTTTATGTGTCTAATAATCCCTACAACGGCGGTACACATTTACCAGATATCACCGTTATTACCCCAGTATTTGATAATAGTAATTCTCTTGTTCTATTTTATGTAGCCTCGCGGGGACATCATGCCGATATTGGTGGCATCACTCCCGGTTCCATGCCTCCAAATAGCACAAGCGTAACTCAGGAAGGCATATTGATGGATAATTTTCAGCTAGTATGTGATGGCAAATTCTGCTCTCAAAAATTACTAGAACTTCTCAACATTGGTGAATATCCTGTCCGCAATCCCGCCCAAAACCTAGCCGATTTGC
Source organism: Tychonema bourrellyi FEM_GT703 (assembly GCF_002412335.2). GTDB lineage: Bacteria > Cyanobacteriota > Cyanobacteriia > Cyanobacteriales > Microcoleaceae > Microcoleus > Microcoleus bourrellyi. The sequence continues at coordinate 9,314 of NZ_NXIB02000133.1, read as the reverse complement.
AAGCACAAATTGCCGCTAACCAGCGCGGTGCAGAAGAACTTCTCAAGATGGTAGAACATTACAGCTTAGAAACAGTACAAGCTTATATGGGCTTCGTCCAAGACAATGCAGAGGAGTCGGTACGCAGAGTAATTGATGTTTTGCAAAATGGCGAATTTACCTATGCGATGGATAGTGGCGGACAGATTAAAGTAGCGATTACTATTGACAAATCTACCCGCAGTGCCAAAATAGATTTCACTGGCACTTCTCCTCAACAAACCAACAATTTTAATGCTCCCGCAGCAGTTTGTAAAGCCGCTGTTTTGTATGTTTTCCAAACATTAGTAGATGACGATATCCCTCTGAATGCAGGCTGTTTGAAACCTCTCGAAATCATCAATCCTGAAGGCTGTATGCTGAATCCTAAGTATCCGGCGGCGGTAGTTGCAGGAAATGTAGAAACTTCCCAGAATATTACCGATGCTTTGTATTGTGCGTTGGGAGTCATGGCGGCTTCCCAGGGAACTATGAATAATTTTACCTTTGGAAATCAGCGCTATCAATATTATGAAACTATTTGTGGCGGTTCGGGTGCTGGTGCAGATTTTGATGGCACGGATGCGGTGCAAACTCACATGACTAATTCGCGTTTAACTGACCCTGAAGTGTTGGAATGGCGCTTTCCGGTGCTGTTAGAAAGTTTTGCAATTAGAGCGAATAGTGGCGGTAATGGATGTCATCGCGGGGGGAATGGAGTTGTGCGGCGAATGCGGTTTCGCGAGGCGATGACGGCGGGGATTTTATCGGGAAGGCGGGTGATTTCTCCGTGCGGTTTGAATGGGGGTGAAGCGGGGAAAGTTGGGCGGAATTATGTTGAAAGAGTTGATGGTAAAGTTGAGGAGTTGGGGAGTACGGCGACTGTGGAAATGCAGGCTGGGGATGTTTTTGTAATTGAAACACCAGGGGGCGGAGGTTATGGTACTATTGTAGCAACAGTAAAATGAACTAGAATCTAGAGGTAATAGTCATGGCTGACAATTCTTTTTTTGATGAGTCCACAGATAATTCTTTAGTTAAATCAGAAATAGTTGCTAAATACTTTTGGGCTTGGGCAAAAGTAATTATACCAAGAGCCAAGAAAAGGAGTAATAAAATTGGCTATATTGATTTTTTTTCTGGGCCAGGGAGCTATCAAGACGGTTCTAAGTCTACTCCATTACTCATTTTAGAACGTGCTATTGCTAATCCAGATATGTCAGAAATGCTAGTAACGCTGTTTAATGATAAAGACTCAAATAATACTCGCTCTCTCCAACAGGCTATAGCATCCATCCCCGATATAAATCGATTGAGACATGAACCAATAGTTTTAAATAAGGAGGTTGGAGAAGAAATTTTTCAAGCTATTCAAGAAATTAATAATAATGTTCCTACACTTTATTTTATTGACCCTTGGGGTTACAAAGGCTTGTCGCTAAAACTGATTGACTCTATCATTAAAGGTTGGGGTTGTGATTGTATATTTTTCTTTAACTATAACAGGATAAATATGGGATTGCCCAACGTTGCTGTAGATAAACACATGAACTCTCTATTTGGTCAAGAGCGAGCTAATGCGCTTCGCGAACAACTAAAATTGAAACAACCCTATGAGCGAGAGTTGGTTATTGTGGAGGCGATCTCTCAGGCTTTAAAAGAAATAGGTGGCAACTACGTTCTGCCTTTTCGCTTTAAAACCGATACAGGAACCAGAACTAGCCACCATCTAATTTTTGTGTCTAAGCATGAGCGTGGTTACTCAATTATGAAAGACATTATGGCAAAGGAAAGCTCTAGTACAGAGCAAGGCGTACCTTTGTTTGAGTATAATTCAGCCACACAAAATCAACCTTTACTTTTCGAGCTATCACGACCACTTGACGATTTGGAAAATATGCTGTCAAACGAATTTGCTGGTCAAATACTGACGATGGAAGCAATTTATAATCAGCATCATGTTGGCAAGCGTTACATTAGTAAAAATTACAAGGAAGCTCTGCGAAAACTAGAACAACAAGGTAAAATCATAGTAGATCCACCTGCGAGTAAACGAAAAAAGTACAAAGGAGAAATTACATTTGGAGAGCAGGTGAAAGTTACATTTTTACCAAAGTAGGTGTTACTACTTTATTTGAATTCCGACTCACACTCAAAGTGTACCCATTCCATTTTTTTTGATGTTTCTCCCATGCTTCGGGCATCTCATCCCAAATTTTATCATCTAGAAGTCTCCCAGCAGCTTTAGGTGTTCTACCTCCCCATTGCTTGAAGAAAAACGCGACTCCAGCATCCTGACATTGATCCCGAATACTTTGCGCCCATTCTTCCTGCATCGGACGGTGTTTTTGTCCCGATTCTCCCCCAACTATTACCCAGTGAATGTCTGTTAAATCGAGTTGCAAAGGCCCTAAAAGTGGTTCGCATGATAGAAATCTGACCTTTGCAGGTACTTTCCGCAAACAATCAATCCTGTTAACATAGTTTTGATTTTCAACAGAAACTCCCATCCAAATATTATCAGACCAATCAAGTTCAGGGGCTAACTCTAGTAAACGTTCATGTCGCTTGGTAAGGATTTGATAAATATGGTGAGGAGTTTCACGCATTACCTCAAAGACTTGTTTCAGAAACTCAATAGAAACATCTTCGTGAAACAAATCACTCATTGAGTTAACAAAAATGCGACTAGGCTTTCGCCAAGTCTTAGGTTCGTTCAAACGCTTTGGGTATTCCGTTAAATCAAATCCATTAGGAAAATTAGTATGGAATCGCTTTGTTAATGCTTCTGCATAGCAATGTGTACAACCTGGACTGACTTTATCACAGCCAGTTGTTGGATTCCATGTGCGATCGCACCATTCTATACCAGTATTAATGCTAGACATATAGTGACTTTACCCTTGAAACAACATTTTTGTGAAGCGCTGAAGAAATAAAAATTGTATCTACTAATTGAGGTTTACTCAGCGCCACTTACAACTTAATTATATCAATGAGTTGATTTAAATATCAACATAATTTGAAAACACTTGCATCAAATGTATATCGTGTTGTAAGATTGGGCTGCACGAGCATTTATTACCAAACCCTTCTAAAACAATTGTGCAAACACCTAATTTTTCAGAATTCAACCATCCTGTTGTCAAATCGCTTTTCCACCACAGCGATCAGGAATTATTGACCCTTTTTCAAACTCATCCTGATCAGGGTAAATTCTTCACCGCAATTTTTTGCCGCTATGCTCAAATTGTACACTCCCTGATTCGCCATTCTGTCCGATCGCCCGTACAAGCAGATTACCTCTTCGCCCACACTTGGCTACACATCTATCACGAACTCCGAGGCCTCGATTTGCGCCACGAAACCCAAGAGTCCGATGGCGGCAATCTCAGTCTGCAAAACTGGTTAATTAATGTCACCGCTATCTGCATTAATCAAGCCGAATTGCCTCCTGTTGAGACAATTCATTATTCTTTGCAATCAGCTCCACCTCCTCTGTGGTGTTACGTCAAACAAGCTTTAGAATTGTTAGCACCGCTACCACGTTTAGTTGTGTTGATGGCTCAGACTTTCCGCTGGAGCGAAACCAGAATTGCAGCTTATTTACAAGCAGAAGGCGAGGCAATTTCACCGGCTCAGGTAAAAGCTTTGCTGCAAAAAGGATATCAAACTCTCGAATCAAATTTGCCACAGGATATTCGAGCTATTTATTTAGATCAAAATCTGGATTATCAAGAAGCACTTGTCTAAAAAACAAGAAAGGTCGGAAGCGATGACAAATTAATGTCTATGCTTCCGACCTAAGTCGGAGTTTTGGGGTATTTTCAAAGCTTTTTGACGACAGATTGATGACAATTTTTGATCAATCTTAAACCAAAACAGCCTGAAACCCAGAGCCGATGGTGGGATTTGAACCCACGACCGTTCGATTACGAATCGAATACTCTACCCCTGAGCTACATCGGCATAGACAATTTTGAATTTTAGCACAACAGATATAGAAAAGCAAGTGGTGTTGACTGTTGACTGTTTCCAACAATAAACAAGTCAAATCCCCCGTACTTTAGTCGGGGGATCAGAAACTGCTAGACATCCAGTTCGCCGTCAGTCCCGCCGCCTCTGGCGCCAGAATAAACCAAACCCCGCTGCATATCCAGCGTCAGCATAGTTCCGTCCCGAATTATCCGCGTGGCATTTTCCACACCAACCATCACCGGTACGCCCAAACGCAAGCCAATAATCGCGGCGTGAGAAGTCAAACTCTCTTCCTCCGTCACCACACCCGCTGCTTTCCGAATCATCTCCACAAAATCAGCGCTGGTGCGGTTGACAACCAAAATGTCTCCTGGGTGGAAATTCGCCACATCCGCAGCAGTATGAGCTACCCTGGCCATACCACTCACCGATCCCAGGCCGACACTGGTACCCTTGCCCAAAACTGCTGTCACCATCTCCACCTTAATCAAATCCGTTGAGCCAGCTACCCCTTGCAGAGTACCGGCTGTCATCACCACCAAATCCCCGTCGGAGACTAATTTTTTCTCTTGGGCGACATTGATGGCAGATTGAAATGTCTGACCGGTGGAGGGCAAATCTAGTACCAGTAGAGGTTTTACTCCCCATACCAGTTGGAGTTGTCGCGCGACGTCTACGTGAGGAGTAACTGCCAAAATCGGAGTTTTTGGTCGGAACTTCGAGACATTTCGCGCTGTAGCACCGGTTTTGGTGAGGGTCATAATTGCGGCTGCGTTCAACTGTTCGGATATTTGGCTGACTGCTTGGCTGATCCCGTTGGTGATCGATCGCCCAATATCTTCTACATTCCTAATATTGCCCTTAATCCCTTCCCTCTCCATCCGCACGGCAATTCTCGCCATCGTCGCCACCGCTTCTACGGGGAACTTGCCCACAGCGGTTTCATTGGAGAGCATCACCGCATCAGTTCCGTCCAGAATCGCGTTGGCGACGTCGGAAATCTCGGCGCGGGTAGGACGAGGATTTCCCACCATGCTATCGAGCATCTGGGTAGCGGTAATCACCGGAATTCCCATGCGGTTGGAGGTAGCAATTAGGCGCTTTTGCAAAATCGGCACGTCTTCGGCTGGTAGTTCTACTCCCAAATCGCCACGGGCAACCATCACACCGTTACATAGGGCTAGAATTGCTTCCATTTGCTCGATCGCCTCGTGCTTCTCGATCTTAGCAATAACGGGTACTTGCTTACCCGCACTAGCAATCAGCTCTTTAATTTCGAGCATATCCTGGGGATTCCGCACAAAGCTCAGCGCTACCCAATCGACACCTTGGTCGAGACCAAACATTAAATCTTTGCGGTCTTTATCCGTCAGCGCTTTGATTGACAGGTATACTCCCGGAAAATTCACGCCTTTGTTGTTGGAAAGTGGGCCGCCGACGACCACACGACAGTACAATTCGCGGGAATTGCGGTCTACCTTTTCCACGACCATTTCCACTTTCCCGTCATCGAGCAGAATCACGGCTCCCTCTGGAACTTCGTCTGCTAGAGGTTCGTAGGTGACGGAGGAAATTAACTCGGTGCCTGGAACCGGGCGGCTGGTTAAAATGAAATGCTCGCCGTTTTTGACAACAATAGAGCCTGTTTCAAAGCGCCCTAAACGAATTTTCGGGCCTTGGAGGTCTTGGAGGATGGCGACTGGCTGGTTGAGTTCAAAGGATGCTTGCCGGATTAGGCGAATGCTCCGCAGGTGGTCTTCTTCTGTTCCGTGGGAAAAATTGAGTCGCAAAGTTGTTGCACCCGCTTCTATGAGCTGGCGCAGCACTTGTGGATCTGAAGTTGCTGGGCCAATGGTGGCGACGATTTTAGTCCGGCGTAGGGATTTTGGGAGTTGCATCGGCGGTGTTATCAAGAGGCTGGTGGAAAGACAGTCCAAGTGCCTATACTACAAGAAAACTTTACCACTGTGCCGATCGCACCCATTGTAAATTTCGGTGATCGCCAAAGTTGGTAAAGTTAAGGAGCGATCAGCAGATCTAAGCATCTTCGTTACTATTTTGTGCTGTGTTGCCACGCTCGTCGAAATACAGCTCGATTTGTTGACCGCCCTGTTCGATTTCGACTTCATAAAATTTGCCTTGGGGCGTGATTTCTACCTCCCGCTTCGTAAGTGCCCAGCCTGGGTGTTCGCGCTTGACTTTATCAAGCACAAGCAAGGAAAATTGATAATCTTGAGTGACTTCATATTCGGTTTCCAGCCACTGACCAGCCTCAGAAAATTCGACTTCGTATTCTATACCGTCTTTGACGAATTCTGCTTCGTATCCGTAGGGTTGTTTTTCCCAGGCGGGCGAAAAATTAGGATGTGCAGCAGCAAAAGCGCGTTGGACATTATCGGGAACTTTAGTTGTACTGGTGGAATCTTCGACTTCACCAGCGCAGCCGACAAGCAGGATGGTTGATGCTATTGCCAGTCCGACAGTGGTTTGCCAAGATGGGCTATATTGTTTGGGGCGATCGGGCTTTTGGTTTTGCACTGAACAATTACAGAAGTTTCTCCGAAAATCTAATTGCGGTGATGCCATGATACTTTATATTTATTTACAAAATTTCCGAGGAGCCGATCGGGTGCTGTGATTTTAGATTAGCAGTTATTTCACAAAACTTTACTATTGATAGGCTTGTATCTTATACTACGCAAGTGGGAAATATTAAGGAGTGCTAACAAAGATGTCGGAGGCAGGACGGCCACTGACAGTGCCTAGAGAGTTTCTGAGTCCTCCGGGTGACTTCAATCCAACGCTGCTGCTGTTTTTGAGTGCAGTAGCGATTATTGTGATCTCATACTTTGGTTTCTGGAATTGGGAATGGCCCCAATGGTGTTGTTTTTCGCTGAATGTGCTGGCATTGCACATGGCGGGTACAGTGATTCACGATGCGTCTCATCATGCAGCGCACCGCGATCGCACCATCAATGCTATTTTGGGACACGGTAGCGCCCTGATGTTGGGTTTTGCTTACCCCGTGTTTACGCGGGTACATATGCAGCATCACGCTCACGTCAATGACCCAGAAAACGATCCAGACCATTATGTTTCTACCGGTGGGCCTCTGTGGTTAATTGCCGCTAGGTTTTTTTACCACGAGATTTTCTTCTTTAAGCGCAAACTGTGGCGAAAACACGAACTTTGGGAATGGTTTTTCAGCCGCTTATTTGTGATCGGAGTGGTATATATCTCCATTCAATACGACCAACTAGGTTATGTGCTGAACTTTTGGTTTTCTCCTGCTTTAGTCGTGGGGTTGGCGTTGGGGTTATTTTTTGATTATTTGCCACACCGTCCATTTCACGAGCGCGATCGCTGGAAAAATGCCAGAGTATATCCTAGTCCAATTCTAAACATCTTAATTTTGGGGCAGAATTATCACCTGATTCATCACCTGTGGCCTTCAATTCCTTGGTACAATTACAAGCCAGCCTACGAAGCTGTCAAGCCACTCTTAGACGAAAAAGGTTCTCCTCAAAGTTTGGGAATATTAGAAGGGAAAAAGGACTTTTGGAGTTTTATATATGACATCTTTTTAGGGATTAGGTTGCATCACAAAAAAGCGTCTGATTGACCAAAACCCGGTTTCTCAAAGAAGCCGGGTTTTTTATAGTTGACAGTTGACAGTGGACAGTTCACTGTTTACTGTGAGCCTAAAATTTGAGATTATACCAAATCCGACTTAATTACAGCCTTTATCTCTTAGTCTGCGGAGGCAGACTTGGTTTGACAAGAAGCGGTTTTAACCGCCGAATCATCAAGGGTACTTATTATTTTTCCCCAGCCACAGCCACCGCTAAACTCCAATCCGGCCGCAAATTTTGAGCTCCCCGCAAATAAGGATGATAAATTTCAGTATGTGCCGGCCAATTGACGTGAATTAAAAACCGAATGCAGCGTTCCAAAGAACCCTTAACATACATTTGCTGAACATCCAATAAAGGAACATTACACCAGCGGGGGCGTTCGCGGGCGATCGCAGCCGGAAACACAGCATCCAAATCGCGAGTGACAGAAAACGTAGCACTAATAATTAATTCTGGATTTAAATCATTTCTTGCTTCTAATTCATCTAATAATTCTCTCACCACTTCTCGAATTGCTTCTACCGAATTATCGCTAGCAGTAGTTGCCCCACGAATCGCCCGCACTTGCCATTCCACGCCAATATTTTTCATATTTTAGTTGTCAGTTGTTACTTGTTACTTGTTACTTGTTATTGGTTATTTGTTACTTGTTATTTGTTACTTGTTACTTGTTATTTGTTGTCCCAATAACTAATAACCAATAACGAATAACTAATAACCAACAACTAATGACCAATTTATTTAATCACGGGCGATACATCCACAGCGGCAAACCGCTAGTAGACACCTCGAATTTCAGCCAATTTTTGTAAGCTGAAAGCCCCGATATATCCAGACTACTCCCCAGGACGCGATTTAGGAAAGGTTTTGATTTTTCCAGAGTGCAGGATTCGGTTTTTTCCGGGTCAAGTCCCGCAAGTTCTGCTGTCCAACGACGAGCGTCCTCTTCTGTTCCTAGTCGATCGACCAAACCCAACTCTAAGGCTTGCTGCCCCGTGAAAACACGACCGTCTGCAAAACTTTTAACTTTCTCAACTGTCAGTTTCCGGGCTTCTGCAACGGTTTCTACGAACTGCTGATAGCTGGTATCGATCAATTCTTGCAAAATTTGCTGTTCTGGTGCGGTCAATTCGCGATCGAATGCCAAAATATCTTTATACGGGCCCGATTTAATCACCTGAAAAGAAACGCCTACTTTTTCTAATAGTCGTTCTAGATTATTGCCTCGGATAATTACCCCAATGCTACCGGTAATTGTACCTGGATTAGCAACGATATATTCGGCTCCCATCCCAATGTAAACTCCTCCAGAAGCTGAGATATTACCAAAACTGGCAACAATTTTGATTTTTTCGCGTAGACGCTTCAGCGCGCTGTAGATTTCCTGGGAATCTCCGACAGTGCCGCCGGGAGAATCTATCCGCAACAGTAAAGCAGGAAATTTGCGTTCTTCAACGATTTTGAGGGCTTCTAGAACTCGTTTGCGAGTATCTCCGGCAATAGCGCCAGTGATTTCGATGCGAGCGATTTGTTTACGGTAGCGAGGCTTGAATGGCCAAATCATGGGCAGTTTACAGGCAATGTGAAATTTTGTAGCTAACTTCTAGTGTGCCTCATGGGAAGGCATCGGGCATTGGGCATCGGGCATTGGGCATTGGGCATTGGGCATCGGGCATTGGGCAT
>NZ_NXIB02000132.1 GCF_002412335.2 Tychonema bourrellyi FEM_GT703 | reverse complement strand
GGGAGAGAGGGGGAGAGGGGGGGAGAAGATTTTTCGGTTTTTCCGATCGAGGTAATTCCCAACGGAGTTGATTTAATCGAATTTCCCGATCGCGCGATCGATCCCGGAGGACACACCTTAATCTTCGCAGGGGCCATGAACAACTTGCCCAATATAGACGCAGCACGATTCTTAAGTTTGGAGATATTACCGATCGTACAGCAGCGCTATCCCGATACCACCCTCACCTTAGTCGGACACTCCCCAGTCCCCTCCGTCTTAGCCTTAGCAAAACAACCGGGAATTCAAATTCTAGGCAGAGTACAAAAGGTGGCAAAATACTTGCATCAGGCTACAGTTTGTGTAGTACCCATGCGAATCGGTTTTGGGATTAAAAATAAAACCTTAGAAGCGATGGCTGCTGGAACTCCAGTTGTTGCAAGCGATCGAGGTTTGGAAGGTTTAGCCATCGGCGGTGGCCCACAACCGATCAGGGCCTTGCGCGCCAATAGAATTCAGGAGTATGTTGAAGCGATTAGCAGTTTGTTTGAAAATCCACACCTAAGACACGAATTATCTCGAAATGCCCGATCGCACATCGAAAACCAATACACATGGAATACCATAGGTCAGCGGTACGATCGACTATTGCAATCTTAAACATTAGACATCTCCCAAAAAGCTTGTTAAGAACAGGCAGGATGCCTGTTCCACAATAATTATGGGAGATGTCTATTAAATTCTAAAATCTAAATCTTAAAATTTGACGATGGAACACAAAATTAACCCCTCCACAAATCGACCAAAACCCCCAGAAAATCCCAAAGTTCCCTCCACAAGACGTCGCCGCCAAGCCCGACGCACCCAAAATCCTCAACACTCTCAACCTAAAACCCCCAGATTCGCAACTCCTAACCAACCTACCCCAACATCAGTTCCCAGATATCCCTGGAAAAGACTAATCGCTAATTTGACAGCCCTCACCATCTTGTGTGGCTTCGCAGCTTTGATGGGCGGCGGCGCATGGCTGAGTTACCAACTCATTGTCGATCCCAACGGCAATAAATGGATCACTAAATTTGTCCCCGAATGGTCACGCCTTCCCCTCGCTACCAGAGATTCCATCCAAACCCTCGATCAAATTCAAGCTAGCATCCGCAAATTGGGATTTGTCACCGGAGAACCTCTACCACTTCCCATCCATCAATCCGGCGACAATTCTGTTTCCGATTTATTACTACCAATCATGGTAGAACGCACAGTCAATGCTTCTACAGCCTGCAAAAATCCTTGTCGTCAAATTGTCGAACTTCGCGTATACAAACGAGTCCAAATTCCCGATCGCGATTCCGATACAGTACAATATTTTCAGTTAGCCAGTTCTGTCAATGTAGAAGGCCCTGCGGAATCTTTCGTACTCGCTTCTTTAGCCGATTCCAAATCAGATAATCAAGGCTCGAATCAGTCCCTACCCCTGACAGAACTGCACCGCTTTAACGGAAAAGCCCCCCAGTCTGGAATTTGGTTTAATGTCAGCGGTCAATTAGTCCGGGGCGACAAAAAAATTCCCTACGGACAAGTCGTTCGCTACAACCCCAGTCAAAATCATTTAATCTCCCTCTTGGAATGGGTGAGTGCCGCCGGACAAGCCCCGAATTGGCAACAAATCGTTAAAGGTTCAAATCCACAATTGGCGATCGATCAAACCGTTGGTTTAGAGCCACAATTTACCATCTATCAAATAGGATCGCGTAAATTTGTTCCCAACCCCGTTCAATTGAACGCCATTTCTTTAGAAGAATTTGCCTTAAATGACGAAACTTACAAAAATGGCCTAAGACTCGCCAAAAGTGGCCTATGGTCTCCAGCCTTAAATGTCATGCGTACTGCTAAAGGAAAAGCCGCTGGTAATTGGCCCACTGTCGCCCAAGCTCAGCTAGATGCGATCGAATTTCACGCTAAGATTACAAAAGCTCAGGCGATCGCATCCTGGGCCAGTCCCGGTCAACAAGTTCTCGCAGAATTAATAGACGGTCGCTGGAGCCAAGCATTACAAGTATTTGAAGCAGACCCCAGCAACAGCTCTGAAATTGCCAAAACCCTCAAAAATGACGACGGAAAGCTCTTAAACCGCGTAGACGCAGCCTTGAGAATCAACTCTCAAGATGGGGATATCAAAGCTTGGGGCGCACTAATTGTCGCAGCTCAAAACGGAACTCGCGAAGCGATGAATTGGCTCGATCAACAATCAGATACCGACAGCGAAACTAGAAATCGAATTCGGAATTTAGTCAACAAACTTGACGAAGCAGTTTCTCTAGCTGAAAGCCTAGAAAAACACAAAAGTCAAATTACCGGTTCAGCCACTCTAGTTAGCAGTATCAATCCCAATGAATGGATCGAACCCGAAGCAAAAAATGACTTGAAATTGACCGAACAACAAGTTTGGTATCAGGTGCAGGTCGCCAGTTTCTACGACGGGAAACGCTGGGTTAATTCACCGTTTCTAGATATGGAACTCCGCTCTTTTTCAGCCACTCAAGTCAAATGGTTATGGGGCAGACTGGGCTTACTCGCTGACCCCAATATCAAAATTGAGGTAGCCATGAACAACGGTCAACAAAGAGTCGCTTTGGGAACCGTGAAAGCCGTGCAGCTTCAAGACGGAAGTCTCCGGTTGCTCGCCGCAGTTGACAAGCGATCCTAAGCAATTAAAAATCCCAGACTTGAGCAGAAGGCAGAAGGTAGAATATAGAATATAAAAGGCAGAAAGTAGAAGCTAAAAGCAGAAGGCAAAACGCAAAACTATAAATTCTCCCAATCTCCCCTCTCCCAATCTCCCCCTCTCCCAATCTCCCACTATCTCCTTTCCTTCTGCGACAACAACACAAACAACTAAGCTGTGGAGCATTTAAACCACTAACTATCCATGTAGGGTGCGTAGGGGCGAATGGCCATTCGCCCGTACAAGGCGTTTCCCATGTATAGTCAGTGTGTAGGGGCTCTCTTGCCATTCGCCCTGACGCACCCTACAATACTATTTTAAATGCGTAACAGCTTATTTGGTAAACTCAACTTACAAAACCTCCACACAAAAGCCCTTGAGATATTAGCTCTCACTCTTTTTAGATAGGGCTGCAATCATCTGCCGTTTAACCGCCTTAGCCCAAAGTTCAAACTCCAAACTATTGATGCTGTTAATTTTTACTTCCTTAACAGGCTGAGGTAAGACTTTTTTTTCTAGTGTAGTATCCATGATTTTTTTCTCCCTTCAGAAAATGTTATTAGTCGATCGTCAACAGTCAGGATCATACCTCTATTTTATGAACTAATTGCAAGAATTAATTGAATTAAATACATATAATGTCATCATAAAATGCAGTAAATACATCTAGATAATGCAATTTACGAATTCAAGTCAAAAATTTATGCAACCATTACTATATGTAGGTTTTTCCAGACATTAAAATACGACAATTTACCTTAGATGGCAATATCAAACCAACACCTATGTTACTAAATTTAATTTTTAATGAATGTATTGGTATATACAGCATAAAATCAATAAATTGAATGCACACAGTCCCGTAAAGTCGATCGCATCTACCTCTAAGTCCAGGTACAATATAGCCTTTCTCAGTTAGGTGAGGTACAGGGTAATGGGGCATCGGCCATCGGGCATCGGCCATCGGGCATCGGGCATCGGGCATCGGGCATCGGCCAAACAGGGCATTACCAATTACTAATTACCTATTACCAATTCTTGATCGTACCTCATCTTTCTGAGAAAGGCTATATAGCCGTATTCATCTCAACAATCTTCACAAACTTTCCTCCCCACAAGCCTAGACTCCAGAACAAGAGAGTTCTCTGCTTCTTAAGCTCTTCCTTACCAGCACAATCCAGATTTTAGCCTCGGATCTTCCGGAACTTTTATCGCTAGTATGAATCTTAGAAAGTATCAGCACAGAATAAATCTTTTTTGATTAATTACACTCCTCAAAAAAGCAGCAAGCTAGGTACTATTGTCGAGTTCATATGCTCAGTTTTCCTAGCTTTTTAGCTGACAAGATGAGACTGGTAATCTCCTACTTGAAGAGGGATTACCTAAATTTTGATTCTTCAATTTATCAGAGTGACTCTAACACAAAACTTAATTTATCAAGGAGAACATCCATGAAATTTGTAAAACTATTACTGGCCGCGGCATTCATGTCTGCTTCGATTAGCCCCGCCTTAGCCCAGGAAAAAGTTCAAATCTTAGGCGCAAGCTACGGTGGTACTGGTTGCCCCGACCGCTCCGCCAGTGTCAGCGTTAGCCCCGACGGTCAAGAATTAACCATTCTATTTGATAAGTTTGTAGCCCAGGGAAATGTCTCAGCAGAAAAGCGGAAAAGCTGTAATCTCAGCATTCCGATCAAAGTACCTCAAGGCTTCCAAATTTCTCTCTACGATGCTGATTATCGTGGCTATGTCGCACCAAAAACCAGCGCCAATTTAAGAGCAGAATACTTTTTTGCCGGGAACCGTGGCCCAGTTTTTTCCCGAACTTTCAACGGCGAAACTAACTACAATGTTCGAGATAGCCTAGCAACCGTAGCAGATGTTTGGTCTCGTTGTGGTGACAGTATCAACATGAGAGTAAATGCTTCAATGACTGCCAATGGTGCCGGTACAGCCACCGTTGACTCCTTTGATCTTGCTCACCGTGGTTTGGTTTATCACATCAAATATCGCACCTGCCGCTAGAGATGTCGAGAAGGGGAGAATTTTTGCTCTCCCTTCTCCCTTCTCCCTTCTCCCTTCTTTGTAGATAAATCAGACAAGCTCTTGCCGATCGAAGACCGCCGTTACGAGTTATTTGCTAATATTGAAAGTAATTTGGCTGCCTTGATGGCGCTGGATGTGAGCGATCGGGCAACTGAATACGGGCGATTATTGAATGAGGGTTTGGAGATTGGGATGAGCGTACACAAAGAAGTAAGAAAGTTACAGAATGGGAAGTAAATAGGACTTACTTACACGCAATGTATTTATGTCATTTCTATAATTTTGGTAATAGTTGTGAAAAGGCGATCGCAACTAGGAGAAGCCTTGCGTACCTTGTCAACATCTAAAAGTGCTAATAGTTTGGGAGCGTGTCCTGTTTTGTGATATTTACCTTTAGAGGTTTTATTAGTGGCTGATTTCAGCCACTGACTCAGGTTGTATTTGGAAACTTTCTCCACACTTTGATTTCCCAGCCTTTGGTGAAGATAATCTTCTTTAAATCCGCCATTATAAAACTTGCTTAAAGCATCAATATCAGCAATAAACCAAGCCTCCATAGTTTGTACCATTAAGTGGCAACAGGCATCATCAAGCCCTTGGGTCGCCAAAATCCAAGGTTGGTCATCTTTTCTGCTCCTTAAATGCTCCCAAGGTGTGTGAGTTTCAGAAACAAGAGATTCTGAATCAACTAGCAAAACATTAAAAGCATCTGGGTAATATTCCAAACTGATTAGGAAATCTTGGCAAGCATCGCGGCGAGATCCAGACATGATTGACAAGATTTTTATGCCTTTGCTCTCTGCGAGATCGTAGAGTTCTTTGAAGAGATGAGCAAAACCCGCTCGCAGCCCCGCTGTTGTCTCTTTTCCTGCCGGAATTTTACTCCTAAATCCCGGACGTATTTGAGGTACATTTTCTGTTGTACTTTCATCTTCACTTTCATCTCCAATGCCTTCAATATAAATACGAATTTCCCTTACCATCGGTTTCCTCCGATGTGTCCCATCCGCCACAAATCTCCTAGAGTGTACTTTTCCAGCCACTTTTTAAGTTGCGGAGGCTCTAGACGGCGCAAGTGAGTGCCTGTGTTATTCTGTTCGCAAACTAAGACGGATTCGGGAACTTCACTCAAACCAGAAACTAAAGCATCAGAATGAGTAGTAACAATTATTTGAGTTCTTTTAGATGCCGCAATTAGCAATTCAGCAACAGTTGATAAGATATCTGGATGCAATCCTAATTCTGGTTCTTCAATACAAATCAGGGGCGGTGGACTTGGGTGGCACAGCAAAGTCAGCAAGCACAAATAACGAAGGGTACCATCTGATAAACGGGTAGCAGGAATTGCTCTATTGAATTTTTTATCCCTGAGAAATGTTTGTATTGTACTGCCTTCAAGTCTAGTTGTGATGTCACCTACTGCCTCGTAGAACTTTTGCAACTGCTTGATTAGTAAAGGTTTAATACCTTGGTAATCTAAATCGTTCAAAACATGAGCAAGGTTACTTGCATCTTCTTCAAGAAAGTCATTTGGTAAATCAGATGGTTGGGGCTTTCTTGGTGGCGTGTACCTGCCTAAATTCCATTCCCGATAAATACGGATGTTGGAAAACTGATTGTTTAAGTAGGCTAACTCAGGGTAAAAGTCTTTGTCTTGTTTTTGGGACAAAACTGATTGAGAAGGATTTATCTCATCACGGCTAAGACGACGTTCGCCCCTATTAGTACCCGTTCCCTCTGCTGAGACATTTCTAATATTTAAGACTGGATTTCCATTTCGATAGCGGTAGAACAAATATACATCTTCATAACTTGGGCCAAGTCTTTCTTCATTTTCTACTGCTTCATCTACAATTTGTAATTTTTGACCTACCATCGTGAAAGAGATTTGATAGCGCAAGGGGATAGTTTCGTTAGGATAATCTACGGTTGCCTCAATTGTAGCTGTTGGAAGATTTCTGGAATTGTTTTCACCTTTCCAAAGCCACTCGCCAATACCGCCTCCTTGCCGAAATGGAGTATTTATATCATTGGGTGTTGACTGTAAAATCCCCACCGCATCAATTAGGTTCGACTTCCCAGATGCGTTGGGGCCAATTAACACATTCAGGGGTTGAAGTTCTATTTCCTCTCCTTCACTTCCGTAGGATAGAAAGTTTTTCAAGCGAAGAGTTCGGATAAATCTTTTGCCTTGCATATCATTCTCCTATTTAAAGCTGTTGATATCTTCAAGGATAGTATCACAATTTAGTCATTTAAATGTCAGTAATGTGGGCATTACTGACCTACAGATAGAGTATATAGCTAAGTCCTGGATTCAGATCGCAATTTGATAATTTTAATCCTCAAAAATATCCAATTGTTCGCCATCAGCATCTTCTTTTTCCTCTTTTTTAACTCCTTTCCGTAGTCCGATCGCAATTTTACTGTGTTTCTCAATCTGCTTCATCACCTGTCTCGCCCTGTCAATCACCGACGGCGGCAAACCAGCTAATCTCCCCGCTTCAATTCCGTAAGACTTATCAGCACCTCCAGGCTGAACTTGGTGCAAAAATACGATTTGATCCGGCAACTCTTTCACTGTCACCTGATAATTTGCCACATTATTCAAAATAGAAGCTAACTCATTCAACTCGTGATAATGTGTAGCAAAAATAGTCCGCGCCCGAATCTCGTTTGCTAAATATTCCGCCACAGACCAAGCAATCGAAAGTCCGTCAAACGTCGCCGTTCCCCTACCAATTTCGTCTAACAAAACCAATGATTTCGGCGTCGCGTGATTCAGAATATTTGCAGTCTCATTCATTTCTACCATAAACGTAGACTGGCCAGTTGCCAAATCGTCTACTGCACCGACACGGGTAAAAATGCGATCGCAAATTCCCAAAGTAGCAGCTTTCGCCGGCACAAAACTCCCCATCTGCGCCATCAACTGAATCAAACCCACCTGCCGCAAATAACAACTTTTGCCACTAGCATTCGGCCCAGTTAAAATAATTAAATCGGGTCGATTTAGCGATTCTTCCCGACCCAAAAAAGCCGAATTTGGCACAAAAAATCCCGGCGGTAAAGACTTTTCCACCACCGGATGACACCCTTCAATAATTTTAATTTCCCGACTTTCAACCATATTCGGACGACAGTAATTCTGATAAACAGCTACTTCCGCCAAACCGCACAAAACATCTACTGCTGCAACCGCGCGAGAAATATTGCGAATAATTTCAGCGTGTTCTCCTATTTCCGCACGCACTTGAGTGAAAATATCATATTCCAGTTGATTTAAATCTTCTCGTGCTGTCAGAATCCGCACTTCCCTTTCTTTTAATTCCTCAGTGCTGTAGCGTTCTTCATTGGTGAGAGTTTGCTTGCGCGTGTAGTCATTTGGTACTTGATCTACTTTCGATTTACTAATGCTAATATAATATCCGAAAGCTTTATTATAGGCTACTTTTAAATTAGAGATTCCGGTGCGTTTTCTTTCATTTGCTTCTAAATTTCTAACCCAATCCAGGTCTGCTGATGCAGTTTGCCGCATTTCATCTAGTAGGGAATTAATTCCAGAACGAATCAACCCTCCTTCTTTTAAATGAATCGGCGGTTCGTCAACTAAATGAGCGTGAATTTTAGTTGCCAATTCTTCTAAAATTGGCGGTACATTTTGCAGTGCTTTCAAATAGGGCGATCGACCTTGGGCTGCGACAACCGCTAACTCCGGCAGTTTCCCCAAAGAATCAGCTAAAGCGACCAAATCCCGCGCGCTAGCAGTCCCAGAACCGGCGCGGCCTGTCAGTCTTTCGATGTCGTAAATTTGACGCAGTAACTGCTGCAAATCTTGGCGCAGAGGGTTATTTTCTACTAATTCTTGAATCGTGTCATGTCTGGCGCAAATCCCTTTAATATTCAGTAAAGGTTGCAGCACCCAGCGCCGCAATGCACGCCCTCCCATTGCAGTGCTGGTTTTGTCGATCGCCCACAGCAAAGAACCATGAAAAACCCCATCTCTCACAGTTTGAGTAATTTCGAGATTGCGACGAGTTTGGTAGTCTAGTGTAAGAAAATCGGTGAGAGTGTAAGTGTGCAATCTTTGCAAAGGTACTGCATTTCCTTTTTGAGTTTCTTCGAGATATTGCAGCAAACCGCCGGCGGCGCGCACTGCGAGGGAAAGGTGTCCGCATCCCATGCCTTCGAGCGATCGGACTTTGAATTTTTGCAGGATTCTCTGTTTTGCTTCTCCCAAAGTAAACGGAATTTGCGATCGCAAAGAATAGCAAAACGAACTCGGCAAACAATCGGGCAAATGCTCAGATTTCTCGCCGGGTCTCAACATAGTCACCAAATCGGGAGCATTAGTTGGAACCAGCACTTCCGACGGTTGCAAACGCAATAACTCTAGATTTAATTGTTCTAAACTATCTGCTTGGGTAGTGACAAATTCTCCAGTAGAAATATCTGTATAAGCTAATCCCCAATGTGTTCCAGCTATCACAATTGCTGCTAAAAAATTATTTTGCCGGGGTTTGAGCATTCCGTCATCAGTCAAAGTTCCGGGAGTCAGAATGCGGGTAATTTCGCGCTTAACTTGACGACCTTCTCTAGCAGCGATCGAGGCATCTTCAACTTGGTCGCAAACTACCACAGCATAGCCTTTTTCTACTAACATTGATGTGTAGCGATCTAGGGCGTGGTGCGGTACTCCCGTCATCGGCACTCGTCCTATTTCCTTGCCACTTTCCTTGCTAGTACAAACAAGTTCCAATTCTCGCGAAATCGTAACTGCATCTTGGAAAAAACATTCAAAAAAATCGCCGACTCGAAACAATAAAAGTGCGTGGGGATATTGTTCTTTTACTTCAACATACCGCTGCATCATTGGTGTCAGCTTGTTGAATTCTAGTAAGCGGTAATCGGCATTGCGGATCTTCGCTTGATTGGGGTCTGTTGGGGTAGATGCGGTGTAAGGCATAGGGCCATCGATGATAAAATTTAATCTTTAATCACTTTAGCGCAAGTTTGCTACCTCCTCAATCATTCGGCAATTGAAATCGCTTCTTGTCAAAGGAAGTCCACCGATGCAGACTAAGAAATAAAACGAGTAATGTAGCAACTCGCTGCCCGGTGTTGTCAGCAGTTTTAGTGAATTCTAATTGTGCCAAACTCAAGGCACCACTTAAGATAAATTTATCGATACCAATCCTTTTGTTTGCCTCCGAAAACGCAGTCATTCTCGCTTACCAGCTTCAATTGATGCGTCCAGGACTGAATCAGCGGGGCGGGTTTATAGAATTTGTCAATACCTATCAAATATCTCGGCGAACCCGCCCCTACAGCATTTGATCGGATACCAGGATGAATTAAACGGATTTGAGATTAATCATCCGGCATCTGTTCCCTTAAGGTTCCACCCAGCGATCGTCCGATTTAATCAAATTAATCAATTCTTCCACACCTCTGTCCTCCGGCACCTTCTTAATTTCTTCCCGGCCCCGGTACAGCGAGATATAACCAGCCTGCTTCCCCACATAGCCATAGTCAGCATCAGCCATTTCTCCCGGCCCATTGACAATACAGCCCATTACTGCTATATCCAAACCCGTGAGATGCTTCGTTGCCTCCCTCACTTTGTGCAGCACATCCTCTAAATTAAACAAAGTGCGACCGCAGGAAGGACAAGCCACATACTCAACCATCGTTTTCCGCAGTCCCAATGCTTGCAGAATGCTGTAGCAAACGGGAATCTCCTTTTCTGGGGCCTCTGTCAGCGAGACGCGGATGGTGTCACCGATACCGTCAGCTAACAAAGGTGCGAGGCCTGCGGTGGATTTGATGCGGCCGTATTCGCCGTCTCCTGCTTCCGTGACGCCCAAATGCAGCGGGTAATCCATGCCGAGTTCGTCCATCCGGTGCACCATCAAGCGGTAAGCAGCCACCATCACCGGGGCGCGGGAGGCTTTCAGGGAAATCACGATGTTGCGGAAGTCGAGGGATTCGCAAATTTTGATGAATTCCAGGGCAGACTCTACCATGCCTTGGGGGGTGTCGCCGTAGGTGAAAAGCATCCGTTCGGCGAGGGAACCGTGATTGACTCCGATTCGCAAAGCTTTGCCTTGATCTCGCAGGGAAATCACCAGCGGTTCGAGGGTTTCGCGGATTGTTTCGCCAATTTCGGCGAATTCGGCTGCGGTATATTCGGTTCTGTCGGCTGTCGGCTTCTCGAACACATACAAACCCGGATTGATTCTCACTTTGTCTACGTGTTTGGCCACTTCCAGGGCAATTTTCATGCCGTTGTGGTGGACATCGGCAACGAGGGGGACTGTTTGGTAGGTGGCGATCAGTTTTTGCTTGATTTCGGCTAAAGCTTTGGCGTGGGCCATGCTGGGTACGGTGACGCGGACGATTTCGCAGCCAATCTCGTGCAATCGCCGAATTCCGGCGACTGAACCGTCGATGTCGAGGGTGTCTTCGTTAATCATCGACTGTACGACGACTGGGTAGCCGCCGCCGATGGTGATGCTACCGACTTTGACTGGTCTGGTTTTGCGGCGTTTGATGCTGGTGTCGAAGATTGGTTCAGGGTTGGGGGTTTTGGTTGGGTTTGGTAGAGTTTGCATAGTTGATTGCTGGTGTTCTAAGCTGTTACGCATTTAAAATAGTATTGTAGGGTGCGTCAGCCCACAGCGTTTACCTTAGCCTTTGGGGCGATCGAGCTGACAGTATTGTAGGGTGCGTCAGCCCACAGCGTTTACCTTAGCCTTTGGGGCGATCGAGCTGACGCACCCTACAGGCTACTTCTTAGTTTAAACTTGTTTTAAGTCCCAGTAAAAAGTTTAATCGTTGCGAGAATTAACCGTTTTAATAATCGCAAAACAGAGTTTCACGAGTATCTCTACCTGTTACTGGATTAGTTCCTTTTGCCACTTTACAAAGTTTTACCACCATATCGTCTCGCAGCAGTGTTTCAGTAAAGTCAGCGCCATCAATGATTGCTCCTTCGAGTTGGGTCTTGTAAGCGAAAGCTCCTTCCAGGATCGCATTTGTTAAATTTGCTTTCATCATGGGAGCAAAATCTAAGGTAGCACCGGTGAGATTAGCACCTTCAAAATTTGCTTTTTCCATGTTGGCACCAAAAAAGCTTACGCCTTGCAAATCTGCATTGCTAAAATTGCTTTTGCGAAGATTAGCTTTGTTAAAGCTGTCGTCATTCAGAGCTCGTCCACTAAAGTCAGTGCCAATTAGGATTTCTTTGTCGTGATTTAAAGCGAAAGCTGGTGCGGGATTAATGGCGATCGCACCGGTGACAAATACTGCTAAAATAACAAAGCTCAGCAAGAAGGTATAAATATGTTGGCGCATTTGAGAATTCAT
This sequence comes from Tychonema bourrellyi FEM_GT703, assembly GCF_002412335.2. Classification (GTDB taxonomy): domain Bacteria; phylum Cyanobacteriota; class Cyanobacteriia; order Cyanobacteriales; family Microcoleaceae; genus Microcoleus; species Microcoleus bourrellyi. The sequence continues at coordinate 11,345 of NZ_NXIB02000132.1, read as the reverse complement.
ACAAGTTAGAGCTAATGAGCGGTGACAGTTCAGAGTTGAATTTTACCAGAAAGCGCGATCGCCTGGTCGTATCTAATGACTCCAATTCCCCCCCATCTCCCAACTCTCGCGACATTGGGACTTTCGGCGAAAACTTAGTCGCCGAGTGGTTGCAGCAGCAAGGCTGGGAAATCCTGCATCGGCAATGGCACTGTCGCTGGGGAGAAATTGACATTATCGCACTAGGAACAGATGAAGAGTGCGAAATCAAGGAAACTCATCAAGATTCCCAATTCCCCATTCCCCATTCCCAATGCCCAATGCCCAATGCCCCATTTCCGACTTTAGCATTTGTAGAAGTCAAAACTCGCCGTCGGGGAAATTGGGATGCAGATGGAATGTTAGCTGTTACTGTGGCAAAACAAGCAAAACTTTGGCAAACAGCCGAGATATTTTTAAGCAATCATCCAGATTTAGCCAATCATTCTTGTCGCTTTGATGTTGCCCTTGTGAGGTGCGAACCGATCGGGCGCAAGAATCATAAAATATTACCATCAACGGCTGCGAACTCTCAAGTCTCACTTACAAGCAGCAACCGCTTTACTTTGCAACAATATATTCGATCGGCTTTTAGTAATTAAAAATATCAAATTTAAAAATTACAGCGCCAAGTCACCAGTTAATGCTACCTTTGAATTTTAAATGATTCATTGGTCTAGGCCAGGGTTTCTGGACAATACCCTAAACCCTTGACAAATTGCTGTCGAAACGCTTCAATTTCTTTGCGATCGGGACTGCCGTGACAAACCACCGCAACCTGGTAGCGGCGCATCACGCTCAGGGGCGACTGTCCGGTTTCCAAACTCCAAAGTGCCATTTGGAGGCGAATTTCAGGATCGTAAGGAATCCCAAGTTCATTCATAAACGCCCGAAAATCCCCGTGCATTTCTGGAGTTAAATATTGGCTCATTTTCACCTTTACCACCCAGCCGTCAATTTGGTGAATAACAGTGATAAATTGCAAAGGAAGATGATGAGCCGTGCGTAGGTAATCCACGACTCTCAGAGTAAGGCTAGTATTGGCGATGTAGTAGAGGTATTCCATAACGTTCCTTTGAGCAAAGCTGATACTACATCTCTATCCTCGCGGACTATACCCGCCACCACAAGGGGAAAAGCACCCGACTTTGGATGGGGGTTTCTACCCAATTTGTTACCTACTTGACAGATTTTTGACAGGAATTCACGAGATGACAGAGATAGACTGGTCTTTGGACGGTTATGACTACGAACTTCCGCCCGATCGCATTGCCCAAAATCCCGTAGTGCCCAGGGACAGTTCTCGCTTGCTGGTGGTAGATTCTCCCAGCAGCCAGCAACACCGGATTTTCCGGGATTTACCAGATTTGCTGAATCCAGGCGACTTGCTGGTACTGAACAATACCCGCGTGATCCCAGCTAGGCTTTACGGGCACAAGCCCAATGGCCCGGCTGTGGAGATATTGTTAATGGAAGAACGACAGCACAACTGCTGGCTGGCTTTGGTTAAGCCCGGAAAACGCTTGAAGTTGGGAGCAAAAATTGAGTTCGATCCGATCTGCAACGAGGAATCCGCAGGTCCTTGTTGTTGTCTTTCCCAAGCGACAGCCACATTATCCGATCGCCTGACTGCGACAGTTATAGAAAGGGATGACGCCACAGGAGGGCGGCTGTTGGAGTTTAACCTCCCAACAGAGATGTCTCTCATACCGTTTTTGGACGAATACGGCCACGTACCCCTGCCACCATACATTGACAATTCCCAAGCTGCGCCGGAACAGTATCAGACTGTTTATGCCGATCGACTAGGGGCGATCGCAGCACCCACCGCCGGCCTACACTTTACCAAAGAGCTGTTCAGCCGTTTGGAGCAGCGGGGAATCGAAACAACTTTTGTCACCCTCCACGTTGGAGTCGGGACATTTCGCCCCGTCGAGGTGGAAGACGTGACAACTCACAAAATGCACGGAGAATGGGTGGAAGTATCCCCTGCCACCGTCGAAAAAATCCGCGAAACTAAAGCCAGAGGCGGACGGATTATTGCGGTTGGTACGACAGCAGTACGAGCTTTAGAGGGAGCGGCGGCGGCCACAGAAACGCCAATTGGTGATTTTCCCTTGCAACCATTTTCCGGCCAGACAAATTTGTTTATTTATCCGGGCTACAAATGGCGGGTTGTAGATGGGATGATTACCAATTTTCACTTACCCCGCTCTACTTTGCTGATGATGCTCAGTGCGATGATTGGTCGATCGCGGGTGCTAGATTTGTATCTAGAGGCGATCGCCCAGCAGTACCGCTTTTATTCCTTTGGCGATGCCATGCTGATTTTGCCCGAAGCAGTATTTGATCAAATAGGTGATTGACTGATGGGGCATTGGGCGAACCCAATGCCCAGTTTTTAGCGATTTATTCTTCCTCTTCTTCTTCATTACCAGGATACACAAAGCTATTGGAACGTCCAGTCAGAACGGATTTGCCCAGGGACAAAGCTTTCTGAGCTGCCACTACAGCCTTGCGCTTCCAAGTTGCCTTACGCATATTCTTCTTGGATTTTGAGGTTTTCTTCTTAGGAACTGCCATGACTGTAAATACTTGCTGCTGATATAGACAAACAAACATTCTAGCCGATTGTGCCGATCATCGCGACACGCGATCGACCGCAATCTGAAATCAATCAACTAGGACTTACGCACGGGTGGTCAGAAGCCGGGTTTTTTACCAGTTCAAGGGCTGTAACGCCTCTTCTCAGAAAAAAATCCGGTTTCTTTGGTGTTGATGCGTCCAGGAGTCTAAACACAAATGCCGTACAGATACATTTAATCCGGTAAATCCCGGACTAAGCCAGGAATAACCGTGTATGGCAAGACAGAGAAAGCAACAAGCTCTCCTGTCAAGGAGGTATCTCTCAAAGCTTTCAACAAAATATTGAAAGCGCCATTTTGATCTCTATCTAGAATGTGTCCGCATTCTGGACATTTAAAAACTTTAGACCCGCTCAATTGAGTATGGATATGCCCACATTTTGAGCAAGTTTTCGATGTGTACTCTTCTGTTACGTCTACTACAACACCACCGTGTTTGGTGGCTTGATGCTTCAACATTTGTTGAAAACGATAATGACTCAAAGTGACCATCGCTCTAGCGGTTTTAGTTGCCAACCTGCGCTTACCTTTCTTGACCATTTGTTGTGTCTCAAAGGTTGGCAAGAAAATTAACTTGTACTTACCTGTCAAATATTTTGCAGCTTTTTTGTGCAATTCATTGACTAAGTTTTTGATTTTGATTCTGATTTTTGCTGCTGATTTTCGCAAGCAATACCTCAGTTCACCCGGCGATTGAAATCGCGAGAGGGTAGCTAAACTCTCCCCCACAAAGCCAATCCGCCACCTCTTCCCCTAGCCGCAATTATCCTATCTTCTACTAGAAAATAAGCAAAAAATGCCTGTTTCCCTACACTTAAACTCAAAAATTCCGTCTCCCGCGATTCACCACCGCGAATGTATCCTTGATATACAGTTTTCCCTAACAACTTCACCGTAATTCTGGTAAAATCAAAAGCTAAAATATTATTAGGCAAAAACTTAGTCGGCCCGGAAAGAGTCAGTTCCATCGTACCAACTTTTACAGAATTTTCCACTCTGCCAGTTTCGCTATTTTCTTCCCCTTCTGCCACAGGTTCTGCCGCATAAGCAATTTGAATTTTCGCAATCCACTGAGGGATGTAGCGTCCCGCACCCAACACAATCCCCGCTTTTTTGCGACTCTTTTTCGTGCCAGTGATAAAGCACAGTTGCCAGTTACCGATTAATTGCTCGAAGGAATAGCGAGTTTTATTTTTTTTGGCGTTTTTTTCGGTTTCTATGAGGGCTATAACTACTTCGTTGGAAGATGGTTTAAGATTAGAATTTGCGGCTTGTTCTAGAATTGATATATTTTCCATTTAACCAAGAATTATCAAATTTTATAGCATTGATTAGAAATTATTGGTAACAGGCAAGATGCCTGTTCCACAAGAGATGAAATCAATAGCAACGGGCAAGATGCCTGTTCCACAAGAGATGAAATTAATAGCAACAGGCAAGATGCCTGTTCCACAAGAGATGAAATTAATAGCAACAGGCAAGATGCCTGTTCCACAATTAGTGAAATTTCTTGTTTATATTTTAGATCACTGACTAACTTTACGTTCAGTAACTAAAGTCAAACTTACCCATTCACCTTTGTCATTATAACTGCGAATCATCCGAAACCGCAAGTCAGGTTCAACCAACCAGCCAGCCTCGAAAAACACAGATTTTCTGAGTTCAACTTTGACAGGGATTGTGCAAGAACCGCCATCGGGAAGCAGCAAAACTTGCATCGGCGTAGTACCTTCATTAAAATTAATTACCGAACCGTCAATGATACCTCCAGAAGTGATAATCTGAGCATCAGGATTAGTACCAAAGGTAATTTGTTGAATTAGGCGATCGGCTCCATCTAAATGTAATTGTAGTTTGGTAGAATAGCAGTCAGGATTTCGCCAATCTGGATACATTGTCACTGCTTCTCCATGCCATTCTCCGAGTAAATCGTCAATAGTTAAAGGCGGACGTTCGGGGACATTTTTATCTGGTTGCTTTTCCCGAATTAAGGTCAGTTTTGATAAATCGCCATTGGTATTGTACAACTGAACGAACCGCAATCGACGATAATTGTAGATAAAACTAAACTCGGCTCCAGACTCAGCAAAAGGCGCTATTTGAATCGTACCCTGACAAAAAGCTCCATTCTCAAAAAACAGGATATCCCGTCCCAAAGTCTGATATTCTCGCACAAGTTCGCTAACTTCCGGTTCGCCGACACCGCTGGAATTTGGGTAAAAGCGTTGGAGTTTTAATCGCACAGTTTTGTTGTCGTTAAGACCTTCGAGAGCAATAATACTAGGAGTATCTTGAACTACTTCTCCCCGTGGCGATAACTGAGTAAAGGAACCGTGCCATTCTCCTAAGTTTTGTAGAAAGTTTTCCCATTGCGATCCCATATTTTTACCTTTGGATATTTGGGGGTCTGCTAATTTTTGACTTAGGTCAACCCAAAGAACGCATTTCAGTAGAGATGGTATTTCGTGGATTATATCATTTTTCCCGCTTTTTGTTAAGGGGGAAAATGAAAGATGCAGTCACCTACTTAGTCGAGCATCATAAAATGTTGGGTTTGATTAAACAAGAGGGAAAGCGGCATAGAGAGAATGCCGCTTTTGAGCAAGAAATTCGGGGGTCAACTGCTTAAGTTGACACCAATGGGCACTGCCGTGTCCTGATTTTCGGGTTATCGGTGTCCTACACTTCATAAACCTGTGATACGCTGTATCTTAAAAGAGTCAGTCAATCGATCGATCGCCCAAAACAAACTCTTCGATCGCAGCAACCACCCCATCTTCCTCCACATCCGGCGCCACCCAATTAGCACCAGCCTTTACCTCCGAGGGAGCATTACCCATCGCCACACCCACGCCCGCATAAGCAATCATTTCGACATCATTGAAATTGTCGCCGATCGCCATCACATTCTGGGCCCGCAACCCCAACAACTCCTCAGCTATATACTTTACCGCCGCCCCCTTGTTAACCAAAGGGTGAGTAGCTTCAAAAAAAGTCGAAACCGATCGAGTTAAATAAAGCTCCGCAGGCGTGTAACGTTCGCGCATAGTGCTCAGCAAGCTATCGAGAACCCTCGCATTTTCGCACAAAGCCAAAACTTTCGTCGGTTCACCCGGAATATCTCGCCGAAAGTCTATAATAGCAATTGGTTCAATGCCCGATCGTTCGGCGTAAAGTCTAGTAGCAGCCGTAATTTCCGGTACATAAAGTTGGTCGTTAATGTAAAAATTAACCGAAAGGAGCGATCGTAAATGCGGTTCTTGAAAATGCTCGAACAGTTCCAGAGCCCTTTGTTTCGACAGCGGCAGGTGGCGCAGCACTCGATCGGTAGCGGGATCTTGAATCCACGCACCTTGGTAAGAAATCAGTGGCAAAGTTGACCCAATATCTCGGTGAAAGCGCAAAGCCGATCGATACATTCTACCAGTAGCCACGGCAACTTTCACCCCCCGCGACTCGGCAGCCAAAATAGCCTGCTTCACCGGTTCTCGGATGTCATTGGATTTACCTGCGATCGTCCCGTCTATATCCACTACCAGTAGTTTAATCTCTGCGCCACCAGAAACCCGATTTGAGACCATTACATTCTGCATAATTGTTTTTTTGATTTTAGCTTGGGATTTGCACACACCAGTTTATTTTGTCATTGGTGCGATCGCAAAGCAAAGTTTCTGATTTTTTCAAGGCTAGAATGTAGATTCGGAGTTTTGCAGAGCATCTATCGATCAAATAACAACTAACAACTAGCTTATGCGCTTAAAATCCCTTGATGTTTTTCGTGGAATTGCGATCGCCTCGATGATCCTCGTCAACAACCCCGGCAGTTGGAAACAGGTTTATCCTGTGCTAGAACACGCAGAATGGCACGGCTGCACCCCCACAGATTTAGTTTTCCCTTTTTTCCTGTTCATCGTTGGCTGTGCGATGTCCTTCTCCCTCTCAAAATATACCGAAACTACTACAAAAATAGAAACAAATATTTACTGGCGAATTGCGAGGCGCGCCGCCATTCTGTTTATATTAGGCTTACTTCTGAATACATCCTCGATCGCCCTTGACGTACTTCTCAACAGCGCCCCCCTTGAAAACTTCGGTAAAATCCGCATCATGGGAGTATTACAGCGGATTGGCTTAGCTTACTTGATTAGTGCGATCGCCATCCTCAACCTCTCCCCCCGCAACCAAAAACTCCTCGCCATAGCCCTACTTATCGGCTACTGGAGCGCCTTAACCGTATTTGCTGTAGGGGGGTACAGCACAAGCGCGCTTACGCCAGAGGGCAATTTTGGAGGATATGTCGATCGCATAATTCTAGGTAGCCAACACCTCTACAAAGGCGGCCCCTTCGACCCCGAAGGACTATTCAGCACCTTACCCGCAGTTGTCACAGTCCTCACAGGCTACTTTACCGGAGAATGGCTGCGAGTACAGCAAATCAAAACTCGCACCAGTGTAAACTTAGCAATATGCGGTCTTTGTTGCCTAGTCATCGGCCATTTGTGGGGATTTATCTTTCCCATCAACAAACAACTTTGGACAAGTTCCTATGTGGTTTTTACCGCTGGTTGGGCTTTGCTATTACTAGCAGTTTGCTACGAAACAATAGAAGTGCGAGGCTGGAAATGGGGGAGGCCCTTTGAAATCATGGGATTGAATGCGATTTTCGTGTTTGTGGCTTCCGGGATTGTCGCCAGAATTCTCTTAAAAACTCATATTGGTAGTGGCAAAAGTGCTCCAAGTACCTACACTTGGATTTACGAAAACTGGTTTTTACCTTGGGCTGGGCCGCTAAATGGTTCTTTGGCATTTGCGGTGACTGCGGTATTGTTTTGGTGGTTGATTTTGTATGGGATGTATCGCCGTGGTTGGGAGATTAAAATTTGAGTAAAAAAACAGAATACCTAGAACCCCGACTTCGCAGAAGTTGTCGGGTATCTAAGAGCTAGTGGGGCTTGACATCCACAGCCTTTTGCAGTTAACGTATTTATTACAAGACTTACGCACTCAAGGGCGGTGTTGCAAAGGTTTGAGATTCTTCGCAACACTTGCGAATGACAGAATTACGTTGAAATGCGTAAGTCCTGTATTAATTAAAAAGTGTTTTAATTTGGGAATGGAGAAAGCCATGAATGACTTCTTAGATAGCTTGATCTGTCGGCAGACATTTGATACGCAGGATTTGATTAATGATCATCCACCCAAATTTTACAACGGTAATAAGCAGCTCGTTTATGATATTTGTTGTCCACCTGGATGCAATCATCACGGTCAATTAGCATTTTCTCGATGGTACGCAATGGTGCTTCCAGAATATCTTTCTTCTCTTGAACATCAGACCGATATTTCTGAGCGAAAGGGATACTTTGAGTACGAGCCATCCGAAGATAGCACTCAGATGGAATGGTATCTCAATTTCGCTCATTATGAGCTTTTTTTTGCTTATGGTAGTTCCCTGTTTGCTCAAGACGAAATGCAGGTAGCTGAACATCCAGCATTATCTTCATTGCGAGAAGCTTTACTAGATTCCAAGATTAAGTCATTAACAGTGGAGAGTCAACAACCCACCCCGATTCTGATTCGTGGCGTTGAACGGAGATGTGCAATTTCTACAGATCCCAATTCTGAACAGGGGCGACCTTTTGGTCTTTATGGCAACAATTTTGGACGAGCTACATCAGATGCGATCGAACAAGCCACAAAACCTCTAAACCCGCCTACAATCACAAACATCATTGCGATGGAAGCTCCTGCCGGTGGTCGGGGTTATTATAGTATGGCACAAATTGAATATATCCTTCAAACAGCATTTACTGGATTTTCAGCAGCACGAATTGAGTCACAGTTAGAGTTGCCTCAAGCACCAAGTTTGATGATTCATACAGGGTTTTGGGGATGCGGTGCTTACGGTGGTAATCGTGTGCTGATGGCTCTTTTGCAACTCCTGTCGGCTCGTCTTAGTCAAGTGAATTGTCTCGTATTTCATACAAGTGACGCTATGGGTAGTCAAGATTTGGCAACTGCTCAACAAATACTCGATCGGGATTTAGTACCTGATGATTCACCGGTTAAAGTTTCAGATTTGGTAGAAAAGATTCATGCGATGGAATTCCAGTGGGGATTTAGCGATGGAAATTAAGAAGCTATTCGGCACACCTGTTTAGGTTACAATTGAACGCAGGAGGATTTATTATGCTGACTACACCTATCGTTCATAGCGACCCCGACATTTTAGGGGGAACTCCTGTCTTTATGGGTACTCGCGTCCCGATGAAAACCCTACTTGATTATCTCGAAGCTGGTGATTCGCTCAATGAGTTTCTAGACCATTTCCCTAGCGTCAGACGTGATCAAGCGATTTCAGTTCTCGAATTGGCAAAGGAAATGTTGACTGCTTATGCGACTCCTGCTTGATGAGTGTGTCCCGCGACCTCTAAAACGTGAACTCACAGACTATGAGGTGCGAACTGTCGTAGAGATGGGATGGGCCGGTAAAAAGAATGGTGAATTATTGAAACTGATGATGCAGGAGAGTTTCACCATTTTGCTGACTACGGATCAGAATTTACGTTATCAGCAAAACTTGCAGCAGGCTGGAGTTGCAGTTATTGTGATGGTCGCGCCCAGCAATCGTCTTCCTGATTTACTTCCACTAATATCCAGCGTTTGTAGTGTGCTGACTAGAATCACTCCGGGCGAAGTGATTGAAGTTTAATAAAAGATAGTCGCTGCGTTTTAGTGTATCACCAGAAATTTCGATCGCACACCCGGCACAACTTCGACAAATCAACACCCCAACCCCGCCCAAATTAAGGATTTTGCCGATAAAAGCCGATCGCCCGCCACGAATCCCTAACTACAAACAAGCCCCACCCGCTAAAATTAAAAAATAGAGACGTAAATAGGCAGGCCCTGTCCAATGATCCCAACAGTTATAGAACAATCCGGTCGTGGCGAACGCGCCTTTGACATTTACTCGCGACTTCTGCGCGATCGCATCGTCTTCTTGGGCCAACAGGTAGACTCAGACTTAGCTAACCTGATTGTTGCCCAATTACTATTTTTAGACGCCGAAGACCCTGAGAAAGATATCTACCTGTATATCAACTCCCCAGGGGGTTCGGTGACAGCAGGTATGGGCATTTTTGACACCATGAATCACATCCGCCCCGATGTTTGCACCATTTGTCTCGGTTTGGCCGCCAGCATGGGCGCTTTTCTGCTGAGTGCTGGCGCAAAAGGCAAGCGCATGAGTCTGCCTCACACCCGGATTATGATCCACCAACCTCTGGGTGGAGCTCAGGGACAAGCAACGGATATTGAAATTCAGGCCAAGGAGATTTTGTATCACAAACGCCGTCTGAACGGGTTTTTGGCAGATCATACTGGCCAGCCGCTTTCCCGGATTGAAGAAGATACCGAACGGGATTTCTTCATGTCGGCTGAAGAAGCAAAGGACTACGGTTTGGTGGATCAAGTGATCGATCGCCGTCCTTCTGCAATTCGCCCGATCGCTGCTGTCGCGTAAATTAAAAGCAGTCAGGACACGGCAGTGCCCATTGGTGTCAACTTAAGCCTGAAAGCCCGCAAAGTCCGTCTGTGGGCCCGCCCTGGCGCCAGGGAATGAATTCCCTGTCTAATAGCGAAAGTCCTCTTAAGAGCGTTCCACGGAGGCCCAGCACCCGTTATGAAAGAAACTCTTTCTCCCCCTCTCCCCAATCGAGCGCGCAGCCGACGATAAAAAGCCCCTAAAGCTGATTGAGAGCGAGATAAAGATTGAGTAGGGAAACGGCACTGCCGTGTCCTCATCGCTATTGCCGTGTCCTCCTTCCTTCACCTATGATATAATTATCTCTAAAACACTTTTGAGAAAAATTTATGTTACTAACTAAGCCTCGCGCCGATCGAGTTATTCTATATAATATCAGTTGGCAACAATTTGAAAACTTGCTCATAGAACTCGGCGAAAGCCGTGCTGCTAGATTAGCCTATGACAATGGAACTTTAGAAATTATGACACCCCTACTCGAACATGAATACTACAAAGAAACAATCGGCATTACCATTCAAGATATCGCTGAAGTGTTGGAAAAAGATTATGAAAGCTTAGGCTCAACCACTTGGAAACGAGAAATCAAAAAAGCAGGGGTAGAACCAGACAATTGTTTCTACTTCCAAAATGAGGCAAAAATTCGCGGCAAACTCCAATTGAATTTGGAACAAGATCCCCCACCAGATTTAGTTTTAGAAATAGACGTAACGAGTAAATCTATCAATCGTTTCCCCATTTATGCTCGGTTGGGTGTTCCCGAAATTTGGTGTTATGATTCTGGGGAATTGAAAATTTACCAACTTGAGGGGGCAGAATATATTGAAGTGCAAATCAGCTCAATTTTTCCGACTCTTCCCATCCAAGAAATACCCAAATTGATCGAAAAACATCGTTATTCTGGGCGACTTTCTCTGCGTAAAGCCGTGCGAGAATGGGTGAGAGAAAAATCGACTGTGGATAACTAAAGGCTCTATAAAGTTTGAGCAAAGACGAGTGTTAAATTTTTGTTAAATTATATCACAGTTAGTAAATTTTGTAATATTTATCCTTTAAGTAAGCTGTTCTCCATTTAAACCATTAACGAGGCTAGTAGGGTGCGTCAGCCTTGTACGGGCGAATGGCTCTCTTAGCCC
>NZ_NXIB02000131.1 GCF_002412335.2 Tychonema bourrellyi FEM_GT703 | reverse complement strand
CCCATGCCCCATGCCCAATTCCCTATGCCCCATGCCCAATTCCCCATGCCCCATGCCCAATTCCCTATGCCCCATGCCCCATGCCCAATTCCCGATGCCCCATGCCCAATTACCATTCCTGACTCGAACTCGGCGGCAAGCGCAACCTCGGAAATCTGTAAAAAGTATCTCCTTCATCATCCACCTCTAAAATCGCCGAAAAAATCTTAACTTGTAGGTCTAAATACTGCTGAGCAACTTTAGCCTCCACCCTAGCGCTAGCCGCCAGTTGAATCAGTGAAATTTTACTATTTTGTTTTTCTAATAACTGATAAAAAGCCTCATCTAACTGTCGCTTTTTCTTGCTTTCATTCAGATTGTTGACAATAAACAAACCCACAAATCCACTCAACCCAATTACAAGTAAAAATTCTAAAATTGCCATATCTTTGATAATTTTGTTGATTTCAATAACACTATAAAAAAATATTCTTTCAGCCCGCAGAGGCGGGCTTTGTTTGTGTAGACGCGATTTGAATCGCCGTCACTAATAGACATCGACCATATTTACTGTGGAACAGGCATCTTGCCTGTTCAAAATAGGCAATTCTTGCGATGACTAATTAAACTTGAGGTTTTACCAAATTTTCGATCCCTTTAATTACCTTAGCAGATACAATTTTGTCTCCCTGCTTGAGTTGATCCAAAACCTCTTTTCCCTCAATCATATAACCAAAAACAGCATAGCGACCGTCCAACAAATTCAGACCAGCCGGTGTCAGTTCAGGCTCAAACAAGAAAAAGAAAAACTGCGAAGAACCGCTATCAGGTTCAGCTTCAGCACGGGCCATCGCCACAGTACCGTAAGCAGAAAAAGGCAAAATCGGCTCATCTCGATAACGTCCCGCATCTTCTAGGGTAATCCCATAGACAGGTTCCTTGTCGTCCCTGACGAGCACTTCTAGTGGCACATTCCGGTATTTGCCAGTAGCAGGGTCAATAAAACCCTCTTCTTTGCCTTCGGGGTCTCCTGTCTGTAGCACATAGGATTCTTCCGATCGAATAAACCGCAAACCATTATAAAAACCTCGATCGACCAAATCGACAAAATTACCAGCAGTCACCGGCGCACTGTAGCCATCAAGCACCACCGTAATTAGCCCTTTCTCAGTTTCCACAGCCACCGTAGCGCGACCTTTTAATTGAGGCAAATTAGCATATTCTGAAGGAACTTCAAAGGGAAACCCTGTCACCATTAACTCTTCGATTTCGCCAACCAAACCGAGTATTTTGGCTTTCAAATCAATCACTTTTTCCCTATCCTTAGCCTTGACAGCTTTTTCCAGCAGGGAAATTCCATCCTTGACTTGTACAACTAGGGCTTGAGCTTCCAGCTTTTTCGCGTCAGGAATACTTTCTAAAATATCAGACTCCCGCAGATTCAGCAGCCTCGAAGCCTTGCGGACATCCCTGCTAATCGGGCCCCAACGTTTAGAGCGAATATGATTGCCAATGTCTTCGAGACTGATTTGCACTTCTCGCACAGTCTGATTGTCAATAGGTAGAGCGAATCGCAGCAGCGCCCTGCCGTCGGTAATCGCATTCCCCGCAGGCATACTGTGACTGGGGCGTTTGGCATGGGATACCGAACTGAAATTCAGGGAAAGGGTGAATAGCAGGAGTGCTAAGACGACGGTTTTGACCCAGCGCTTCCACGTATCGATCGCGAAATTAGACCAATGCAGCATAAGTTTAAGTTTTATTACCTTTATTATCTTCCCACAGTGCTGTCCGCCTTCTAAGCCGCCATAGCAGAAGAATCTCTAGATATTTTGGGTTCTATAACGCTTGACGCGCAAACCCCGTGCGTTTACGCCGGGGATGAAACGTAGCAGCAACTTTGAGGTTGTGAGTATTCTGGGTTAGAATGTAATCGTGCGGAACAAGTAGGCGTATCAACTACGTGATGAATTGTCCTAGCACGGTGAAATACCAGCCAGTAAGACACTGCCAGCAATCACGACTGAGTAAGACTAAGGCACAGGCAAGCAATGGCAGGACAATGAGCGTACCGAACTGGCTAGTGTTGATGCATTGCGAACGAAAGCAGAAACATCGAATAAAACAACATCGAATAAAACGTAGACGTAATGTTCATGGTGAAAGTCAGTGAATTTGAACGTGTAGCGGCGATTTGACAACGCCTTTAAGAACGATCGCAAGGCTGTTTCTTAAGAATCCTCGTTCCTGATAGTCGAGGAGTGTCAACTAAAACTCCCTTTGAAGGGTAAAATAAAATTCAAATTGTTTTTTGATGCCGTCAGCTAGACTGCGGTTTGAAGCTGACAGTAGTTCCCCCGTGCCACTTGGCGACGGGATTGCCTGCAAAAATTTATATGATCTCCAGTAACGACTTTCGATCAGGTGTTTCCATTGAATGGAATGGCGGCGTGTGGCGGGTGATTGAATTCCTCCACGTCAAGCCAGGAAAAGGCTCGGCTTTTGTGCGGACAAAACTCAAAAACGTCCAAACCGGAAACGTAGTAGAGAACACCTTCCGGGCTGGTGAAAGTCTGCCTCAAGCCAATCTAGAAAAGAGCGCCATGCAGCATACCTATAAAGAGGGCGACCAGTTCGTCTTTATGGATATGGAAAGTTACGAGGAAAGTAACCTCACTGCCAAGCAAATAGGCGATCGCGTCAAATACCTCACAGAAGGGATGGAAGTCAACATCCTCCGCTGGAACGACCAAATTCTCGAAGTGGAACTGCCCAACTCGGTTATCTTGGAAGTGACTCAAACCGATCCCGGAGTCAAAGGAGATACTGCCACCGGTGGCAGCAAACCCGCCATCCTCTCCACCGGAGCTCAGATCATGGTACCTCTATTTATTTCGATTGGAGAACGGATTCGGATCGATACTCGCGAAGACAAGTACCTCGGCCGAGAATAAACCCGAAAGCAGGAGTTATGAGTTGTGAGCTATAGCGGTTTTCAATCGGATGAAATACAGCAGTAGGGAAACGGCAGTGCCGTGTCCCTACGGGATGTCGGTAGGGACACGGCGCCGTACCCATAGGTGTCAACTTAAGCTGTCAGCCCGCCAAGTCCGTTAGTGGGCCCGCGAGTCCGACAGGGGTTGAAACCCCTGCCTCAAAGCGCAAGTCCTCTCAAAGAGGACTGATGAGTCCTTGAGTCCTCTTTGAGAGGACTTTAGCTATTAGACAGGGGGTTTCAACCCCTGTCGGACTGTGGAATGAACCTTAAGTTGACACTCCTTGGGCAGTGCCATGTCCCTACGAGATGTTGTCGGTAGGGATATCTGTAGTTATTAAAACTATCCCTTTGCCTCCTAACTCGGTGGAGTAGGCCACTATACCCAATTCCCAATTCCCAATTCCCAATTCCCAATTCCCAATTACCCTTGAATCTGCTGTGCAACTAGACTTAAACCAGCTTTGCGAACTGCTAACTGTTTTAGACAAAACCGGCATTTCGGAGCTGACGTTAAAAAGTGGAGAACTTGAACTGACTATACGCAAAGGTATTCAAGCCAGCGAACCAGGAACCTTAGCTGTTGGCCATCCAGCAGTTACGACTCTCCCGACCATCGCAGAAACTTTTGCCTCCCCCACTTTGGCGTCACCTTCTACTGTTAGTCAAAATTCAGGAGCAAGTCTCACCGACTCTGCACCATTGGCTCCTGCTGTGGTGCCGGCCCCTGTGCCTGCCCCTGTCGATACCAAATGGGTGTCAATTATTTCGCCGATGGTAGGAACCTTTTATCGAGCTGCTGCTCCCGATGAACCGCCTTTTGTGGCAGTGGGCGATCGCATCAAAGTCAGCCAAACAGTCTGTATTATTGAAGCGATGAAGCTCATGAATGAAATCGATGCTGATGAGGTATCGGGTCAAGTGATGGAAATTTTAGTTCAGAATGGCGAACCTGTGGAGTATGGTCAAATTTTGATGAGAATTAATCCGGATTGAAGGATTACTTGATTGTTATAGACACAATAAGTCCTAATATTTCCCGATTACTTCTCCCTGATGAGTTTGATGAAGTCATCCCAGCCTGTTCCTCAAGAGGTTGTGCAACAAGTTGCTGAATATTTCAGTATTTTGAGCGAGCCGATGCGTTTGCGAATTCTGAACTTGCTTCGCGACGGCGAAAAATGCGTGCAAGAATTGGTGGAAGCTACTCAAACCAGTCAAGCCAATGTTTCTAAACACCTAAAACTCATGCTCCAAGCTGGTATCCTCACTCGCCGGAGTGAAGGAACTTCTGCCTATTACAAGGTGGAGGATGGGTTGATTTTTGAGTTGTCTACTATGGTATGCGATCGGCTTGCCACTCGAATTGAACAACAAGCCCAACAATTTAGAGCTTTCACTCTCACGACCAAGCTATAATTTTTAGTCCCTAGTCACAGAGTCAAAAGTCATGAGCCATCAGTTATCAGTCCCTATTCCATGTCTTCTGACTAATGACTGTTGACTAATGACTAATGACTAATGACTAATGACTAAAAATTATGGAATCGGAAAATTTTTATCAAAGGTTTGACGGGTACTCGGCTGAGCAACCTCCAACCCTTCCCCACCCAAAAGCTCTAAAGGCTTACCTTCCACCGAAATCCAAACTTTGGCATTCGGTTTTAAACTCGTAGCTGTATAGATAACTTGCCCCAAACGACTGCTCATCGAACTGCTACCTCCTCCCGAAACAAATTCGCCCGACAAATCGACGTAAACTCCCTCATTCTTGACACTCAAACTCCTGAGTTTTGTCCCCTTGGGAATTTCGCTATAAACCTTTGCATCCTTTGGTCCTGCCAACAAACTATTAAAAGCAGCCTGTAAAGTTGTATCAGGGCGATCGACTTCTTTGAGAGCTACTCTGGTAGGAACCCCCTGAAATTTGCCTCCGACATCTTTAACCCAGTAGACTTGAACTGTCTGGGTAGCAGTTGGCTGTGCGGGCTGAGGCTGCGACGACGGTGACTTGAGAGCCTGCGGTGATAGAGCCTGGGGCGTTTGAGCTTTTGGCGTCCGAGCCTGGGGGGTCTGAGCTTGTGGTGTCTGAGCCTGCGGTATCTCAACAGGACTTGGAGCAGGTACGGGAATAATTGCAGCAGGGGATTCCCCAGGAGTGGGCGACTGTATGGGAGCAGTAGTGGGAGCAGTAGTGGGAGCAGTAGACTGCATAACAGCCGACGTTGAGGAACGGCTACTACTCCACCAGGCAATGCTACCTCCCGTTAATAAAGCCAAACCGCAAATACTGGCAATCACGACTGTGGGTACGCGACGTGTTTCTTGTCCATCTTTCATAATGCAAATCCTCCGCACACTGTGACTCTTTTTTTTAAGAACAAGCGATCGCGCTCTCAACCGCTTGCTTATAAACTACTTCAATTCATTGTAAAGATTATTTAGAATCTTTCATTAAAAGTGATATCGATGCCAGAGAACTAAAACGAGCAATAGCTGTCAGGATGGCGATCTCATTTTTATCGTATTTTTTGTTTAAGTCCCGTTAGGCAGATCGCTGGATTCACTCATGGGGTTTTTTGATCACTATAGACCCATTATTTTAGCAATTTGTAGAGTGCGTCAGCAAAGTGCGATCGCACTTTGCTCACGCACCCTACTTACTGGTCAAATAAAATCCGGTAGTCAACAGTCAACCATTATCAACCCAAACCCAAATCAGTCACAGCACCAATACTGCTAGAAGAAACCAACTTAGCATATTTAGCCAGAACACCCCTGGTATAGCGAGGTAGAGGAACTCGCCAATTAGCCCTGCGCTGCTCCAATTCTGCATCAGAAACATTGAGTTGTAACAACCGATTTGGAGCATCAATTGTGATCGAATCACCCTCTGCTACCAAAGCAATTGTGCCGCCAACTTGCGCTTCCGGTGCAACGTGACCAACAACCATGCCATAAGTCCCGCCAGAAAAACGGCCATCAGTAATTAACGCCACAGAATCGCCTAAACCAGCGCCAATAATTGCCGAAGTTGGTGCTAACATTTCGCGCATTCCCGGCCCGCCTTTTGGTCCTTCGTAGCGGATCACAATCACATCTCCCGGTTGAATTTTGCCAGCTAAAATTGCATCCAGACAATTTTCTTCAGATTCAAATACCCTCGCCGGCCCGGTAATTACTGGTTTCTTAACACCAGTAATTTTAGCAACGGCTCCTTCTGTGGCCAGATTTCCTTTCAGAATTGCTAGGTGTCCTTGAGCGTAAAGCGGGTTGTTCCAAGGGCGAATCACATCTTGGTCGGTGCGAGGTTCCGCAGGAATATTTTCTAATACTTCAGCAACGGTTTTTCCGGTAATTGTCAGCGCATCTCCGTGGAGCAAACCTTTTTCTAGCAGCATTTTCATCACTTGAGGAATGCCGCCAGCTTTGTGTAAATCTGTGGCCACATATTTACCGCTTGGTTTAAGGTCGCACAGCACTGGTACTTTACCTCGAATAATTTCAAAATCGTCGAGGGACAGTTCAACACCGATCGTGTTGGAAATGGCTAATAAATGCAGCACAGCGTTGGTTGAACCGCCGATCGCCATAATTACCGCGATCGCATTTTCAAAGGCCTTACGAGTCAAAATTTGGCTAGGTAGCAACTGTTGGCGAATCGCTTCCACCAAAACTGTTGCCGATTCTGCTGCACTATCAGCCTTTTCAGCATCCTCAGCAGCCATTGTCGAAGAATAGGGCAAGCTCATCCCCATCACTTCAAAAGCGCTGGACATCGTATTTGCTGTGAACATTCCGCCACAAGAACCAGCACCAGGACAAGCTTGATTTTCTACTGCGGTGAGTTCCTCTTGGTCAATTTTGCCGGCGCTGAATTGACCGACAGCTTCAAAAGCGCTGACCACAGTTAAGTCGCGTCCGTTGTAGTGTCCGGGTTTAATGGTGCCACCGTAGACAAAAATAGCAGGAATGTTCATGCGGGCGATCGCAATCATCGCCCCCGGCATATTCTTGTCGCAACCGCCCACAGCCAGCACACCGTCAAGACTTTGACCATTGCAAACAGTTTCGATGGAATCAGCAATCACGTCTCTCGACACCAAAGAATATTTCATCCCTTCAGTTCCCATCGAGATCCCGTCGCTGATCGTAATCGTACCGAACATCTGCGGCATAGCACCCGCTTCCTTTGTCGCCGCAATCGCCCGCAAAGCCAGTTCATTCAATCCCATATTACAGGGTGTAATCGTGCTGTACCCGTTAGCAATTCCCACAATTGGTTTCGTGAAATCGCCATCACCAAAACCAACAGCTCGCAGCATAGCCCGGTTGGGCGCGCGCTGTACGCCTCCAGTCACAGCTTGGCTTCTCAAATTTTCAGGCATTGTGACATACTCCTACATTCATGCTTCACATACACAGTTTAGGCTTCTTAGCGATTCCTTGTTGCTGACATTTCCATAGGTCTTTGTAGAATAGAATCACACACAGGCACACAATACTTTCAGCGGTGCAAAGATTTTACTGATACTAGAGTATTTAGGGTGAATAGGGTGGTTATCTGGGATGATATGTGGTATCACCCATCACTCTCCAACGTTTAAAACAAAAATTGCGAGGCGAATTACATGGAGGCCGATCTAATTCTGAGGCAATATGCGGCCGGAGAAAGAATTTTTCGAGAGATTAACCTCGCCGGAGCTGACCTCAAAGGGGTTGACCTCAGCGAGGCTAACTTTACCAGAGCGAATTTCCAGGATGCAAATCTCAAAGGTGCCAACCTCACGGGGGCGAACCTCCGCGAGGTGAAATTATCAAGGGTGGACTTGACTGAAACCAACCTCAGCGAAGCAAATCTGATTGGGACTGATTTGAGTCGCGCTAATCTGTGCGGCGCAAATCTCACAGGGGCGAACCTACGCGGCTCAATGGCGAGGGAAGTCAACATGAGCAAAGCTAACTTGACCGAAGCTAATTTGACCGAAGCCAACTTTATTCAAGCGAATTTGTTTGCAGCCAATTTAACGGAGGCTAGCATGATTCGTACTAATTTGATGAAAGCAAATTTGAGTTGGTCAACTCTCAAAGCGGTAAACCTGACAAATGCTATCTTGAGCGAATCGCTTTTGGAAAGAGCTAACTTGACTAAAGCGATTCTCAGTGGGGCGATTCTGACTGGAGCAAATCTGACTGGTGCAGATTTGCGCGAGGTAACAATGATTGGTGCTAATCTCAGCGAGGCTAATCTTAATAATGCTAACTTGAGAGTCGCCAATATGAGTTGGTCAACTCTACGGGGAGCTAACTTGAGTGGTGCTAATTTGTATCGGGCAAAACTGTGCTGGTCTAATTTGAGCGGGGCGGTGCTGGTAGAAACTGTTTTGATTGATGCTAATCTCAATCGAGCTAACTTGCGGGATGCAGATTTGAGGCGGGCGATTATGCCAGACGGTACAACTAATGACAGTTAACTGTTGACTGTTAACTGTTGACTGTTGACTGTTAACTGTTAACTGTTGACTATAGTAACCTAAATGAGTTATTATAACGCATTATTAAGTTCTGAAATTATTCTGAAAAATAGCATAGTCATCTCAACTTCTTCCCGGTTCCTGAGCCCTTCGACTACGCTCAGGATAAACTACGTCGAAGGGCCTTCTTCCTTCTTCCTTCTTCCTTCAGCTAACTCATGACTACCAGCGAATTATTGATTCTGGGTGCGGCTGGACTTTTTGCCGGTATTCTAGCTGGATTTTTGGGCATCGGCGGTGGCACGATGCTCGTACCTTTGTTAGTGGCTCTTAAGTACGAGCCATTACAAGCGGTGGCTACGAGCGGTTTGTCGATCGCAATTACAGCTATTTCTGGCAGTTTTCAGAATTGGCGCATGGGCTATTTCAGTTTGAGTCAAGTTGCAGGAATTGGCTTTCCCGCCGTGATAACAGCACAAATTGGCGTTTATTTGGCGGGGATATTTCCCCCTTACTTGTTATTAATTGCTTTTGGGCTATTGCTGTTACTGAATATTTATTTAATTGAAGTTCGCAAAAGCTTGACGAATCAGCACAAATCGGCAGAGGGACAAGAGGAAATTGGAGGACAAACTGGACAAGGGGAAAATTCCCCATTGCCAAATCCCGATTCCCGATTCCCGAATCATGCCAATATTTTGTTCAATCCAACTTTTGCTAAAATTGCCACTGGTAGTGTGGCAGGTTTATTAGCGGGTTTGTTCGGTGTAGGCGGGGGCGTGATTATGGTGCCGTTGCAAACTTTGCTGTTAGGAGAAAGTATTAAAACAGCAATTCAAACGAGCTTGCGTGTCATCGTGATCACTGCAATTTCAGCGACTCTGGGACACGCTGCGCGTGGGAATGTTTTGTGGGCGGTGGGTTTGATTCTGGGCGCTGGTGGCTTGTTGGGAGCGCAAGTTAGCACTCGGTTTTTGCCCAGATTGTCCGATCGCACTGTTAGTCTAGCATTTCGATCGCTCTTGGCACTTTTATCGGTTTATGTTTTTTGGCAAGCTTGGCAACAATTTAGTCAAAAATATATCTAACTACTGTGCTAATAGCTGCTTCACGGCGCGAGTTAGACGCTGCAAATAAGGCTTGACAATTTGTTGATTTTGTCGCTGCAATTTTTCAACTTGCTCCCGCAATTGCTGCATCTCCGTTTGTATCGTTGCTACATCTATTGTGGGTCGATCGACTAAAACTTGCAATTGCCTCACCGTACCTTGGATTTGATTCAAGTCTACCTCGTGCGATCGCTCCTGCAACTCTGCTGTAATATTTTTAACTTCCGTTAATTTTTCGTTCATCAACAAAAACCGGACATTCACATTTTCCCAATCTAGCTCTCTGAGGGCGCTATTTTCCAAGCTGACGAGTTGTTGCTGCAATTGTCCAAGCATGGAGTAAAGTTGCTCAGACTGTGCTGGAAATGCCTGCACTTGTTGCTGAAGAGATTGTACCGCAGCGTGCACATCGGCTAGAGTGTGAGATTCCAAGTTACGCAGTTTCTGCTGCAAGTCAGAAACTAGGACGTGGAGTTCCTTATATTCTGTCGGTAGTGTCTGAACTTGCTGTTGAAGGGACTTTACTGCCAATTCTACACCTGCGATCGCCGAATTTGCCTTTTGTTGAACTTGTTTCTCAAAACGCTGACGATTGACGAAATTCAGCGCTATCGCAGCGGTTAAGGGAGCAGCAGCATAAATAATTTGCCCCGACAATCCCGCGACAATCGTGCCAATAGCTGAACCGGCGATAGAGGCGTATTCTGCCACTTCTAGCCAATCTCGCTGGTTTGAGGAGTTTCTGAGCGCTGGGAATGATCCGTCGTCGATTTTCTGCATAAACCTTTTAGTGGTGTGGTTGATTGCGATAGAGATATGATAAAAGCTATCCGCGAAACACGCTGACATAATTTCGGAAATCAGTCAATCAGTCATCAGTCAGGAGGGATACAGAAAATGGGTTTGAAGATTATCGAAAGCTATGATGGCAGTTTTGTCATCGAACCAGAAGCTAAAGCTGTATTGTTGAGTTTATTAACGGCTGAAAGCTTTCTGCAACAAATAGCATCACAATTGAAGTGCTCGCGCCTTGAGTTTACAGACTTACTTTTTCAGCCAGTCCCTTACAGCAGCGAGACTCCCAAGGGAATGCCTGCTGAGTTTGAAAAGTATCATGGTAAGAGTGATTTTGCGATCGTCAATGTGCCACCTAATTTTATGTTCCAAGCTAAAGTTTTTAAGCCCAGTCGCCTCTGTGCAATTTATCGCGTTTTCAAAACTTAGTTAAAAATCGGGAAAGATTCATAAAAAATTAACTATCAACTATTGACAAAAAATGACATCAGAGATTCAGACTTTAGCTAGCTTAGAATTCTTCCCCTACATCGATGCTGAGGGAAAATTGCCGGATTTTGTACAGGGAAAAATCGGCGTTTGCGCGATTTTTGACAGCGAGAAAGTGCTGCAATTTGTCGGCTATTCTCGTGATATATACCTCAGTCTCAAACAGTATCTGGTGCGCCAACACCAACACTGCTACTGGCTGAAAGTCCAAATGATCGATCGACCAAACCGTACTATTCTAGAAAGCATCCGAGAAAGTTGGATTGCTGAAAACGGTTCACAGCCCACGGGTAATGGTGCCGATGCAGCCAAGTGGAATGATCCCATCGATACCAAAACTGTGATGACTGTCGAAGAAATCACAAATTATGAACGTATTATCATCGATGAAATCGCCAAAGATAAGTTATTGAAAAATGTAGCGCGGCGCGTAGAAAACGAAATCTTATCCGAACTCAAAGCCCGTGGTGTCACTGAAGAAATTCGATTCAATCCTAAGCTGAAAACCAGTGGCTTGCTGGATTTAAAGTATTGACACTCCCCGTCGGGACACTCCAAGAGTCATTGGTGTCAACAATCGCCTGAAAGCCCTGAGAAATCTGGTTTTTACCTGAGTCTAGATCCCCCTAAATCCCCCTTAAGAAGGGGGACTTTGAAAGGACTCCTGTCCCCCCCTTAAGAAGGGGGGCTAGGGGGGATCTAGATTTAATAGTCAAACAGCCATCTCTGACTGGGCTTGAGCTTAAGTTGACAC
>NZ_NXIB02000130.1 GCF_002412335.2 Tychonema bourrellyi FEM_GT703 | reverse complement strand
GATGTAACTCACATCTTGCACCAATGTCAGCAACGGGCTAGAAGCCCGTTCCACAAAGAGTGAATTTTCTTGTGGGATGGGCATCCTGCCCGTCCATAAAAGGCTAATTGAGAATGGTGCAAGATCTCAGATGTAACAGATGTCAGGAAAAAGGAATAAAATAAATTAAAGGCAGAATTCATCAGCTTCCAGAAAAAGATCTTTTCTTTTTGCCTTCTGCTTTCTGCCTTCTGCCTTTTGCCGACCGATGAGAGCAAGTGCTATCTAGTCGTAGAGACCATTGTTCAACCTGGTGTCTCCTTCAATAAAGACAGATTCAACATCAGTCACGGTGAATTTGTCCATGTTGGCTTCCAAAAACTTTTTCTGAGGTTCACTCAAGTTGGGAATATTGAGTACGTCCTCAATTTTTTCGTAAGGAGCATTCCTAATAATTAGTCCAGCCAAAGTGGGATACAGCCCTCGATAGTCCCGAAAGTCGCGAACGGCGCTGTTGTTCAAATCAAGTTTTTTGCCGTATTCTGTGGCCAGCTTTTCGTCGGCGCGATTGGTTCTAGACGGCGCTTCAACGGCGATGAGTGAGGATGATGGCAATACAAAACGGCTCAAAGAAGCCGCGATCGCACTTTGGTCTCCAGCCCACGCAAAGCAGCCGAGCACTAAGCCCAATACTGCCAATAGACGACCCAATCGTTTCATGAAGTTATGTCTCCCAATTTAATACACAGCATTTATTATGTAGAGATTACCATTTTGCTTATGCCGTTTTCGCAAGAAATCGGCGACCAGGTACTGACTAAGTATCATTACCTTAACTGCTATGCAAATACTAGACAAGTCTAGACATTTGCTTCTTGCTTCATCGGGAGCATGGGAGCGGCTATCCCTCAGCAAGCTTTCACGGTTTAGCCAAACGTGATAAATTAATCGATCTTGCCACTTGATTTCAAAAAAGTGTCCAACTCAGCATAGGTACTGCCATAAGTCACAGTCGGAGTGTCGTAACCTTTCAAATCAACCACGTGCTGCTCGAAAGCGTTGTCTGCGCCCAATTTAGCAAGGTATTTGTAGGTAGTTGCTCCTACGGCGATGTCCTTACCCAGTTGTTTAGTACAAGATTCCAAGCGAAAGGCTGCATTTACAGTGTCTCCCAATGCCGTGTAGTCCGATCGATCGCTGCTACCAGAATTTCCTACCATTGCATAACCAGTATTAATTCCAGCACCGACTCGCAAAGGAAAAGGTAGGGGGTAGCGACTGCTGAGTTCGTCCGTTGCCTTGTGTAGTTGGCTTAAAGCTTGACAAATCCGCATCATTTCTTCATTACTCACACCATCGGTTTTGTGGAACCAGACGGCCATGATGGCATCACCGATGTATTTGTCCACCCAACTGCCGTGTTTGCGAATGATGTGTCCTGAAGAGCGGAACCAACTGCCAATCACTTCCGAGAGGATAGTTTCGTCTAGCTGTCTAGTCAAAACGGTAAAGTCTCGGATGTCCATTACCATGACACTAATCAGGCTGCGGACTGTTAAAGTTGCTGTAAAATCATCGGAGTCTGTGTCGTGTGTCTGAGTGAGTTGGCGACTAGCGGTTGGGTCATAGAAGTCTAATTCGGTTTGACCAAACATCAGCCGATCGCCATTTTTGAGTGTCACCGGAATACTTACCCGCCGCCCGTTGACAAAAGAACCATTGCGGCTTCCCAAGTCGATCAGGTAAAATTCTCCGGTTTCCATTTGCTGTAACATCGCATGATTCCGGGAAATCCAGCGATCGACTAACACAAAATTATTGTCATCACTCCGCCCTACTGTCCAGCAATTGCTGCCAGCCAGGGGCAAGTAGCGATTGCCACCTTCTGTGCGAAGTACCATATGTGGGTTCGTTTGCAAAGTCACTACAGTCTTAGAAACGACATCAATTCGACCGATTTAAGGTTTTACACTGGAAATTTTAGATTGACCGGGAGTTTTATAACTGATAGTTTGGCTAAAAAAACTCAAATCCCCTATTCTAAAATTTTAGATTGTTGAGTCGATTTACGATTCACCGGACTGACTTAGTATGACCGAATTCTACGGCACTCACAAGCGAGCTTATCTATTTTTGCTGCCAAAAGTTACGCCCATGCAGCAACTCTTGTTCAAATAGAAACCAAATAATTTTATGTTGTCGAAAAGAATTTTGCCCTGTCTGGATGTAAAAGCTGGCCGCGTGGTCAAAGGTGTCAATTTTGTCAACCTTCTGGATGCTGGTGATCCGGTAGAAATGGCTCAGGTTTACAATGATGCAGGCGCGGATGAGTTGGTGTTTCTGGATATTACCGCGACTCACGAAGACCGGGATATTATGATTGATGTGGTGTATCGGACTGCCGATCGCGTTTTTATCCCTTTGACAGTCGGTGGCGGTATTCAATCCTTAGACACGATTAGAAGTTTGTTGAGGGCTGGCGCTGATAAGGTGAGTATTAATTCAGCGGCGGTGCGTGATCCAGGTTTGATTGACAAAGCGAGCGATCGATTTGGCAATCAGTGTATTGTAGTGGCGATCGACGCACGCCAACGGCAAGACGCTGACAATCCCGGTTGGGATGTGTATGTGCGGGGAGGGCGAGAAAATACGGGCAAAGATGCGATCGTCTGGGCCAAGGAAGCCGAACAACGGGGCGCGGGCGAACTACTGGTGACAAGCATGGACTCTGACGGCACCCAAGCTGGCTACGACTTGGCATTAACCCGAAGTATCGCTGAAATTGTCGAAATTCCGGTGATTGCTTCCGGTGGCGCAGGAAACTGCCACCATATCTACGAAGCTGTGACTGAGGGCAAAGCGGAAGCGGCACTGCTGGCTTCCCTGCTGCATTTCGGCAAACTCAGCGTGGGAGAAATTAAGAGTTATCTGGCAAAACGCCAAATTCCCGTGCGACAGTAATCTGTATCGGAATGATGGGGAGAATTGGGAGAGAGGGAGAATTGAGAGATGGGGTGATGGGGTGATGAATTTCCGAAGCTCTTGAGTCGTTTCTCCGACTCCCTTTATCTTAACAAGTAACAATTCCTTATTACCAACTAACAAATAACAACTAACAAATAACAACTCACGATGCCCTATGCCCTATGCCCTATGCCCTGAGAATGATTTCAAGCTATAGATTTTTAAGCAATATTTATATTAGCTCGATTTGAAAGACACCAACTGCTAAATGCTATTGCTTGTATCAGGATTGAGCTAAAGATTTTGCTGGACTTGGTTGCTTCTTAACCTATCCACAATCTGTGTGATGAAAAATTCTACTAAAAAGGGAGAGCTTTTGTATGTCTTTTATCAACTTTAATCTACCTGTAAGCCGTTTAGTGCGCTCTTTGATAACTGTTTGTTTTTGTGCCTTGCTGTTTGTTTCTAATGCTTTCCCAGCTTTGGCAATTACCAGCAGCCCGACAAAAGGTACAGACCAACTTTTGGGAATTGAAAAAGAAGCTCAAAAAGCAGTTTTGAAAGATCCTATGTCTATGGAAGAAACTCAGAAAAAAGCTAACGAAGGGATTAATGAAATTCAGGGAGATGCTGACAGCGAGAAGATGAAAAATCCTTCTAATACAAACGCTACATCCTTTGAGCAACAAGTCAGAAAGGCTGTTAGCAATATCAAAAAGGACTAACTTATAAGCTGTTCTCCATTTAAACCAGTAACGAGGCTAGTAGGGTGCGTCAGCCTTGTACGGGCGAATGGCCATTCGCCCCTACTGAAACGGAAAACCTTGTACGGGCTCTCTTGCCATTCGCCCCTACGCACCCTACGCGGAGGAGTTTAAATGCCGGATTTAACGGAAAACCTTGTAGGGGCTCTCTTGCCATTCGCCCCTACGCACCCTACGCGGATTTAACGGATTTAACGGATGGATGTTGACGCAAGAGGTTCAAGGCAAGAGCTTTGAGCCAACGGGCATGAGTGAAAAATGTTAATCTCCGGTTTTGAGGTCTGGGATTAGTAGTTTTAGAGCACGATCGCACATCAGTTTATCAATTCTAGGGTTTCTCAGCATCGCCACCGCACCTCCATAACAAAAAAAAACAATTCTTGACCACCAAAGTTGCCATTTGATACTACAATGCAGCAAAAGTTAAAGCGTTTTTTAGATTTCAAGGGCTGAGGGATAAAAGAAAATGGGAAATGTTGGACGTGTGCCTGTAGGCATTATCGGCGCTTCAGGGTACGGCGGCGTGCAACTTGTGCGATTGCTAGCGGATCATCCAGCGGCCGAAGTCGTGTATTTGGGCGGGGATAGCAGTGCGGGAAAACCTTATTCCAGCCTGTATCCGCATTTGACTAACTGCGTTGATTTGACTGTCGAGGCGATCGACCTTGATAAAATAGCGGCAAAATGTGAAGTGGTGTTTCTGTCGCTACCCAACGGTTTGGCTTATCAAATGGCACCGACGCTGATCGAAAAAGGCTGCAAAGTTTTGGATTTGTCGGCTGACTACAGGTTTGAAAATCTTGACACTTACAAAGCTTGGTACGGTGGCGATCGATCGGACTCTGCTCTAGCAGCCACCGCTGTTTACGGTTTACCAGAATTGTATCGCGATCGCATTAAAAACGCTCAATTAGTCGGCTGTGCTGGCTGTTACGTCACCGCTAGTTTATTAGCGCTGGCACCCTTGCTCAAACAAGGTATCATCGTTCCAGAAACAGCAATTATCGATGCTAAGTCTGGATCTTCGGGAGGAGGCCGCAAAGCCGAAATTAATCTATTGTTGGCAGAAGCAGACAACTCCATAGGTGCTTACGGCGTTGGCCGCCACCGCCACACCCCGGAAATTGAACAAGTTTGTAGCGATTTAGCCGGACACGATATTAAAGTCCAATTTACTCCTCACTTGATGCCGATGGTGCGGGGAATTCTGGCAACTGTTTATGCAAATTTGCGTGATCCGGGATTAGTCCGGGAAGATTTAATCACCATTTTCAGTGCTTTTTACCGCAATTCTCCTTTAGTAAAAGTGTTGCCGGCTGGGGTTTATCCGCAGTCAAAATGGGCTTGTGGCACGAATCTTTGTTACATCGGTGTGGAAGTAGATCCGCGTACTGACAGAGTAATTGTGATGTCGGCGATCGACAATTTAATTAAGGGTCAAGCCGGACAAGGCATCCAGTGCATGAACTTGATGATGGGTTGGGAAGAAACTTTGGGTTTACCTCAATTGGCTTTTTATCCTTAATTATTGGGCATGGGGCATGGGGCATGGGGCGTTGGTGATGAAAATTAAAAACTAACCGATTACCAATTACCCATTCCCGATTACCGATTACCGATGCCCGATGCCCGATGCCCGATTATCAAGTGTTATTTGGGCCCGTAACCGATCGCACCAGCATAAATTGCCCGATCGCCCAATTGAGCCTCAATCCGCAACAAACGGTTATATTTGGCAACTCGTTCGCTGCGACACAGAGAACCAGTCTTGATTTGACCAGCGCGAGTTGCTACGGCTAAATCAGCGATCGTGGTATCCTCAGTTTCACCGGAACGATGGCTGATGACCGATCGATAACTGTTACGTTTACCCAAGTCGATCGTATCCAAAGTCTCCGTCAAAGAACCAATTTGATTCAGCTTAATCAAAATCGAATTACTCGCTTTCAAATCAATCCCTTTTTGCAGCCGCGTGCGATTAGTCACAAACAAATCGTCACCCACCAATTGAATTTTGCTGCCCAATTTCTCAGTCAGCGCCACCCAACTATCCCAATCGTCTTCATGCAAACCATCTTCAATGGAAACAATCGGATACTGACTCACCAAACCATCCAAATAATCGATTAATTCTGCTGGCGAATGAGCCACACCATCATAGGTGTATTGCCCATCTTTGTAAAATTCGCTAGCAGCAACATCCAAAGCCAAAGCAACTTGTTCACCCGGTTTGTAGCCAGCTTTTTCAATGGCCATCATCAACAAATCCAAAGCTTCTTGATTTGAGCCTAAGTTAGGAGCAAAACCGCCTTCATCGCCAACACCAGTCAGCAAATTTTTGTCTTTCAAGACTTTGGCGAGACTAGCAAATACTTCTGCACCCCAGCGCAAAGCTTCCTTAAAAGATGGTGCTCCCACCGGTACAATCATAAACTCTTGAATGTCCACATTGTTGTCCGCGTGGGAACCGCCGTTAATCACATTCATCAGGGGCACGGGCAGAACGTTCGCTAAGGTGCCGCCCAAGTAGCGATAAAGGGGGAGTCCTAAAGTCTCGGCCGCCGCCTTTGCTGTGGCTAAGGAGACTCCGAGAATGGCATTTGCGCCGAGGTTGGACTTGTTGGGGGAACCATCCAAGTCGATCATGGTTCGATCGATTAATGCTTGGTCGATCGCATCTAAATCAATCAAAGCAGGCGCAATTTTGTGTTGAACATTATCAACAGCCTTGAGAACCCCTTTACCACCGTAACGTTTTTTGTCATCGTCGCGGAGTTCGTGGGCTTCAAAGGAGCCTGTAGACGCGCCGCTGGGGACTTGGGCGAGTCCGACAACACCGCTGGCTAGGTAAACTTCCGCTTCAATGGTGGGGCGGCCGCGGGAGTCGAGGATTTCTCTGGCCTGAATAGATTCGATCGCAGTGTCTAGCATATTAACGATTCCTGGCTTAACTCAAGGTTCCATGACAATTAGCATTCAGTTGGTGCTTGGTCACTGAATGCCGATCGCTAATAGATTACGCTATCCTCAGAATTATTGCTTCATAATTCAAAATATTTGCAGATTTGGGCGATGCGCCGATGGGGACAAGATTTATTCAAAGTCCCCCTTCTTAAGGGGGATTTAGGGGGATCGGGATATGTGGACAGAACAACTATTAGAAAGATTGCCGATAGGGGGACTGCTAATTTTTGACTTAGGATTTTTTAATTTTGTGTGGTTTGACGCTTTTACTGATAGCGGAAAGTTTTTTGTTAAGGGGGAAAATGAAAGATGCAGTCACCTACTTAGTCGAGCATCATAAAATGTTGGGTTTGATTAAACAAGAGCGAAAGCGGCATAGAGAGAATGCCACTTTTGAGCAAGAAATTTGGGGGTCAACTGCTTAAGTTGACACCAATGGGCACTGCCGTGTCCTAATTTTGGCTAAGAATTCCCATGCCACCGGAAACGATATCACAACAAAAAGGAGCTTAGTAGAAAAATTTAGGCGGTTTTGCTCCGCTTGCGCTTAGCCGCCAACAAACCACTCGCGCCAAGAGCAAGTCCTAACATCGTGGTGGGTTCTGGTACTGGTTGGACTGTGAGTTCGTAGTTGCCGTTGTGAGAAATTCCGTCGTCTGAGGCTGTCAGTCCCGACCCCGTGGCGCTAAAGCTGTACTTGTATTGAGTCACGCCGCCGTAGGTTAGTTTGATAACTTCGCTCGCTTGTAGCGGTGTGGTGCCAAAGTTCGCCACGACACTAGACGGTAGGGCTTTTAGTAATAGTGTTTTTGCATCGAAGTGACCGGCTAAGCCAATCTTAATATCACTGGTAGCGGTGTCCTGATTCACATAAGAAACGTTGGGATCGCTGAATCGTTGGAACAGGCCTGCATTTAAACCGGTATTATAGATGGTTGAACCGAATACATTAATCACGCTGCTGAACCCGTTAGCAGCAAAGACATCCTGAAACCATCTGTTAGCGAGGTTATCTGCCCCATAACCGGTGTCATAGGTCCCTGTTTTGGTTGTAAACCAGTCTGCCCCATTCATGCTGCTGAGGATAAGATTCATGCCGAAGAGGGAGCCGGTCAAGCTCGTAATGGGAGCCGTCTTGAAGTTGGTAAGACCGACAGAAGAACCGGGAGTCGTGTACAAGCTCGTTTCGCTATTGGCAAACAGTTCGACGTTGCCACCAGGGCTCGCCGCGGAACCATCTAATACAGTGGATAAAGAGGCGGAGTCGTCGCGAACCGTTTGATTACCAACTTGTTTGTAGAGCAAGTAGTCAGTGCCGGCGGTTCCAGACACAGTAGGGTTTGTTAAAGATGCAGCAAAAGATGAGACCGCTGTAATTGCGCTCATCCCAGCCACTAATGAAGTGCTGATTAAAAATTTCCAAGCTGCCTTCGCCATAATAATGCCTCCGAGGGATGACTGTTTGTCTGTTGCTATGTTTATAACTCTCTTTTAGGTGTAATGCTGTAAAGGTTCGGCTAATTTTTGGTTGGTAAATGTAAAGATTAGGTAAATCTAGGACTTACGCATTGACAAAAAACATTATCTATGTATTATAGATCATGCCATCACTGCTAAGGTTAGCCAAAATATACTCACGGACAACTAAGAGGCCTCCACAAAAAAAATGATCCAACAGCTATGTGGGTTTAGCGAAAATTTCCACAAACCATTTTTGAAGATTGGGGAGGCGATTAATCTGGGTTTCAATTTCTGCCATAGCTAACTTGTTGAGTGTAACTCCTAACGTCAGTTGAGATGATGTGGCGAAATCCAGAATTCGTTTCATAAACTGAGTGCGACGAGAATTATTTTCTGGTCCATTATCCTGATTGATGACCAATTTTTGAATGTGACTAAAACGGTGTTTGACCGTTTGCCACCAATTTTCAAGTAAGTCAACTATACAATCAGCCGTTAGTTTAGAAGTAAGGAAGAATAAAAATAACTCGTTGTACTCAGGCAGAAAAATGCTATAGGGAATCACAGTTGATTCAGTCGCAAATTGGTATGACCAGTAACCAGTAACCAATAACCAATAACCAGTAACCAATTGGAACCTTTTCATAAATCAAAGTGTCAACAAAATCAATCAAAATAGAAGAAACCTCAATGTTAGAAACAAATCTCGGAGAAATTAGAGCATTAGCTGAAATATCCAGCCCAATTATTCCCGATCCCTCCAACATCAAATTATTAACAGGCCCCTTGCCAAATCAAGGCGACCCCAACTTTTTTGACCTCACCGCCAATGACGATGTAGTTCTATTAGCCAACGGAATTCTTCGTAATACTCCTGGAGGTTTGCGGGCTTTGAGTGGCAACGATTTTGTCCGAGGTTCCGGTGCTGCGGAATTAATTAATGGTAACAGCGGCAGAGATACTTTAATCGGAGGTTGCGGTAACGACACTATTCGCGGCGGTCAAGATTCAGACATTATTTATGGAGAATGTGGCAATGATATTATCAGTGGAGATAGAGACGATGATTACGCTTACGGAGGTACGGGAAATGATTTTTTGAGAGGCGGTAAAGGGAATGATGCTTTAGTAGGAGAAAGTGGCAACGATACTCTAACTGGTGATGCTGGAATTGATCGACTTTGGGGAGGAGAAGGCTCAGATTTGTTTGTAATTAGAAGAGAATCTGGAGCAACTTCGAGAGAATTTGGTTCTGATCAACCTCGTCCAGTTGGAACCTTTCCTTCTAATGTAGAACAAGTGCCAGCAGATTTTATTCTCGATTACAATCCATCTCAAGGAGATGTAATTGGATTGGCGGGAGGACTGACGCGAAATGATGTTATCTTAACTGAACGGTTTTTAACAATTGGTGATGCCAGAGATTACGACAGTAGTGGGCCGATTCCTCCAGGAAGCATTATAACTACTGAGTTTAGAATTTTAAACACTAAGGCGACGGTGATTAGGGAAGCTAGCACCGGCAATATCTTGGGTTTGGTGAAAGATGTTTCGCCGAGTCAACTTCAGTTTACCTCTGTGTCTGACAGTGCGATCGGCCTTGGGTAGTGATGCGTAGGCAGCGGAGGACACTCAAGATGCCGTTTCCCTACGATAATTTTGGGGTAGTGATGCGTAGGCATCTTGAGTGTCCTCTGTCGGGCCCTTACGATCGCCACCGCGAAGAAATCGATCGCATTATAGTTTCTCATCAAACCGAATAGTAGAATAGTAGATAGCTAAAACAGGAAGTTTAGATATGGGACTGAATGAGTATTTTGATTTCTTAGCAGCGGATGATATTCGCATTAAAGGACATCGCATCGGGATTGAGACAGTGCTGTATGAGTATTTGTATCGGGAACGCACCGCCGAAGAAATTCAGCAACTCTATCCCTCTCTAACTTTGGCAGAAGTTTACACAACTATTTTGTATTATTTGCTGAACAATGAATCAGTAAGTCGATATATACAAGATTGGTTGGAATGGTCGCATCAGCAGCGAAAAATACAAGCAGCAAATCCCCATCCGACAACAGAAAGGTTGCGAAAATTGAAAGCTGAACGGGAAAGACAAACTGCAATCCAGGGTGCTTAAGGAATGGCGCTTAAATATTTGATAGATGAGAATGTTACGCCCATTTATGCCACACAGCTTCGGCGGAAACGCCCTGATTTAGTAGTTTGGTCAGTGGGCGACATTGGTACACCTCCGAAAAGTACACTCGATCCGGAGATTTTGATTTGGTGTGAGGATAATGGTTTTATTTTAGTGACAAACAACCGCAAGTCAATGCCCGTCCATCTGGCAGATAATATGGCTGAAGGCAGACATATTCCAGGAATTTTCGTTTTGAACTCAGATTTAAGTATTGGGCAAAATATTGAGGAATTGATTTTGATTGCTGATGGTTCATTCGATGATGAATACCAAGATCAGATTGTCCATCTCCCATTAACATAAACAGGACTGATGCGCGGGTGGCCAGAAACCGGGTTTTTGCGAGAATACTTCATTACAGTCATAGAAACCCCAAAAAACCCGGTTTCTTTGGTTTTGATGCGTAGGCCAGAAACCGGGTTTTTGCGAGAATATTTCATTACAGTCGTAGAAACCCCAAAAAACCCGGTTTCTTGAGTTAGATGCGTAGACCAATTCGTGACATAAATCCAGCAAACATTAAGATTGCCAAAAATCCGACACATCATATCCCATATCCCGAAGCATTTGTCGTAACAGAGGCAAACTCAAACCAATCACATTTGTGTGACAACCTTCGATTTTTTCGATAAAAAAACCGCCTTTACCTTCCAGAGCAAAACAACCAGCACAGGCGAGAGGTTCCCCCGTAGCAACGTAAGCAGCAATTTGGTGGGAGGTAACTTCCGCAAAATGAACTTTTGTAACTTGACAACGAACGATCGATCGATCCATTGTCTCATCCAGATCGTCAAATCTAGTATCAATTAAAGCATGACCAGTATAAAGTTCACCAACTTTACCGCGCATTTTCTGCCAACGGGAAATTGCCTCTTCCGCATCTTTCGGCTTCCCATGAATCTCCCCATCAATCACCAAAATTGAATCGCATCCCAATACTAAACAAGATTTAGGATTAGGAATTTGGGGGTGAGAATTCGCCCG
This sequence comes from Tychonema bourrellyi FEM_GT703, assembly GCF_002412335.2. Taxonomy (GTDB): domain Bacteria; phylum Cyanobacteriota; class Cyanobacteriia; order Cyanobacteriales; family Microcoleaceae; genus Microcoleus; species Microcoleus bourrellyi. The sequence goes on along the minus strand of NZ_NXIB02000130.1, from coordinate 364 downwards.
CAAAGACTCAGCTACAGCATCAGCTTTTCCCTTGGCTAAAACCTGGACTAATTTAGTAGCATCCCTCATTTGTATTTGCCCTTCATCAAAATCGCTGGGGCAAATAATAACTTTAATGCCAGCATTTTGTAACAGTTTGTGGCGCGCCGGGGAAGCTGATGCTAATATAAAAGTTGGTGTTTTCATAAGTTAAAAAGTCAGTTGACAGTTGTTATTGGTTATTGGTTATTTGCGGTGCCCTGAGCGGAGTCGAAGGGTTATTGGTTATTTGCGGTGCCCTGCGGAGTCGAAGGGTTATTTGTTTTACCCAATGCCCAATGCCCAATGCCCAATGCCCAATGCCCAATGCCCCATTCCCCATTCC
>NZ_NXIB02000012.1 GCF_002412335.2 Tychonema bourrellyi FEM_GT703 | reverse complement strand
ACGCACCCGATCGACTATGATGATAATTTATTTTCTGACAATTAATCCACCCTGCCTAGCCCCCCTTAAGAAGGGGGGGACAGGAGTCCGATCAAAGTCCCCCTTCTTAAGGGGGATTTAGGGGGATCTAGACTTAGGTAAAAGCAAGAAATACCAAGGGTTTCAAGCTTAAGTTGACACCCAAATTTCTCGCTCAATAACGGCATTTTCAAGGGTGCCGCTTTCGCTCTTGTTTAATCAGACCCAACATTTGATGATGCTCCACTAAGTAGGTGACTGCATCTGTAATTTTTCCCAACTCACAGGTAATTGATCGCGCAGTTTTTTGTCCCCTGGAGTTAAACGTGATGGCTTAAAGCTAAGAGGAGTCAGCCAATACCAAAGCAGAGCTTCTATTTCTGCGATCGTGCGATCGCACTGCATGATTCCTTAAGTTGACACCAATGGGCACTGCCGTGTCCTGACTGTGAGTAATATTAATTCCAATGCTACCGGATTTGATATGATAGAAATAGCGATACAATACCGATCGCGATCGCACCAACACCCATCACAAAAGACCAGAAGCGGTGATAACTGTTAACCGTCGTACCGCTATCGCTTTCAAGCTGAATTAAATCCATCCAAGGTGCGACACCGCGCCGGAACCAACCCAAAGCATTAACCTCCATCCCAATCAAACTTTTCACCCGTTTCATCCCAAACAGAAAATTACCAATCGGACCAAAACGAGAAGCATACCGCAGATAAATCATCCCAGTTTTGTCTTGCAATTTCAAATCAGAACCGAAAGCATAACCAGCATCACCGCGACCAATTAATTCGCCATCAAGTTTTGCAGGTTGACCCCGCAAAGGACTAGCATAGGGGTCAGACATTAAGGTTAAAACATCCAAACTTTCTGCTTCGCTATATTTCGGGAACATCACCAAAGTTTTGAGCAAAATCCCCGTACCCAAACCAATTAAAGGACAGGCAATCATCATCATCGGATTTGTCGCCGACAGGGAAATCCCGATCGCAAAACCCACCGATAAGCCAAGAATTTCCGCACTGTAAAGCAACAAGTCTAACACGAAATTGCCGTACAATTTCCGCTTGCTCAAATTGTGACCTTCACCAATAATTCGGCCCATATCAAACTCAATATCTAAGCCTAACTGTTCGGCATAAGTGCTCAAAGCGCGAACTCGTTTACCAGTCAGCGGGTGAGTCGAATTCAACTCCATCCACCAAGCCCAAGGATTAAACATATCCCACAAAAACACTCGCCCAATTTTTTCTGGTGATGACGCAATCCTGTAAGCAGTACCTGTAGAAGTGGCAGCTTTCGCATCGTAAATGCCCAAAGCACGAGTTCCTTCTAATAAACGACTAGGTTCTGTAGCCCTTTGTCCTTCTTCCAAAATACCGTAGGCAATTTTCACCAAAGCGCGAGATAAAGCATTGGGATTACCAGTAGTTTCAGCCGCAAAATGGTCGGCAAAATATTCCCTCGTGCGTGACAAGTATAATAACAAATAAGTGCCAAAAAGGTAAAACAAATAAGCGACACCAGCTATAGTATCCGCCGCATCTTTTACTTTTTCGCCGCCCCTGCGACCAAGCCTTTGAGCAGTAGTGTAAATTAAATAAGTAATTTGCACTAAAGTCGAAGCTAAAGTCATTACTGCAAAGTCCCAGTGGACAATGTGACCAAGTTCGTGGGCGTAAACAGTGGCAATTTCATCGTCATCTAAATAAGTAAAAAGACCTTCACTAACGACGAGACGAGCGCTGTCTGGAAAGGAACCATAGGTAAAAGCAGTGGGGTTTTGGTCGTCGATAATCCCTAAGCGTGGCTGCTTCAGTTTGTGCTGCTGACAAACCTTCTGAATAACTTTCGCAGTTTCGGGACTTTTGCTTTCAATTTCTGCTAGGGAAACCCAGCGAGTGTTGTAGAGCCAATTTTGGGTGAAGTCCATCAACCAAGGTGATAGGAAAAAAGCCGCGATGTTAAAAACTAAAGTAATCGCAAGTGCGATTAAAAATCCGACGATTGGATCGGGACTATCTATAATAAAAACTGCTGCCAAGGATAGGGCTAAAACCATACCTAATAGCATGGTAATGGTGACACCGGAAGCTAAAACCAGATTTCCACCAGTTTTCTGTATCAGTGGAATTCCAGCTTTAGGCGATCGCCCTGCCTTGTGTAAAGGAGTTTGAGATGACATAATAATCTCCTGGGGTTATTGACAAATAGGAATGCGTGTCTGACTTTACTGTTTTAGCCTGTAAATTCGGATTTTTGTACGAATTCTCAACAAAAATATAGAATTTGTTCTCAAATTGTTAAGATTGAAACTGAGTATATAGCCTTTCTCAGAAAGATGAGGTACGACTGGGCATAGGGCATGGGGCATGGGGCATAGGGCATAGGGTTCCGTGGGCATACCTCACTTTTTTTGAGAACCGCTATAATAAATTTTTCACAAGTTGCTGCTACTATGTCAATTCTTGAAATTGCCCAAAAAACGCGCCAAGCTGCTCGAAAATTAGCAATTTTGTCCGCTGATGCCAAAAATCAAGCTATTGAGGCTATTGCTCAAGCTTTGGAAGTTGCTGCGCCCTCGATTGTGGCGGCGAATGCTGCTGACTGCAAGGCGGCTGAGGTTGATGGAATTGCCAAACCGTTGTACGATCGCCTGAAGTTGGATGAAAGCAAGTTGAAAAGTGCGATCGCGGGTGTGCGCGACGTTGCCAAGCTCCCAGAGGCGATCGGTGTCGTCCAAATTCACCGGGAATTGGATGCAGGATTGATTCTGAAGCGCGTTACCTGTCCTTTGGGCGTTTTAGGGATTATTTTTGAAGCGCGTCCAGAAGCTTTAATTCAGATAGTATCCTTGGCAATCAAATCGGGAAATGGCGTGATTCTCAAAGGTGGCAGAGAGGCAGTCCGTTCCTGCGAAATCTTGACAAAAGTAATTCGCCAAGCATTAGTAGAAACCGCAGTCAATCCCGAAGTTGTGCAGTTACTAACCACGCGGGAAGAAACCATCGAACTGCTAAAAATGGATGAATATATAGATTTAATTATTCCTCGCGGTTCTAATTCCTTCGTCCGATTTGTGCAGGAAAATACCCGCATTCCTGTTTTGGGACACGCGGACGGAATTTGTCATTTGTATGCAGACAAAGCTGCGGATATCAACAAAGCAGTAGAGATTGCAGTCGATGCCAAAACTCAGTATCCCGCCGCGTGTAATGCCATTGAAACTATGTTGGTTCACAGTGCGATCGCACCCAAATTCCTGCCCATAGTTGCCCAAGCATTGCAGCAGAAAAAAGTCGAACTGCGGGGAGACGAAAAAACTCGCGACATCTTGGATATTGTCGCAGCCACAGAAACAGATTGGTCAACAGAATATAGCGATTTAATCTTATCAATCAAAATCGTAGACTCTGTAGAAGAAGCAATTAACCACATCAATACTTATGGTTCCAGACACACAGATGTGATTGTCACCGAAGATAGCGAAGCCGCTGAAACTTTTTTGAATCAAGTAGATGCGGCCGGAGTTTATCACAATTGTTCGACTCGATTTGCCGATGGTTTCCGCTACGGTTTCGGTGCAGAAGTGGGGATTAGTACGCAGCAAATGCCACCTCGCGGGCCTGTTGGTTTAGAAGGGTTGGTGACGTATAAGTATCGAGTGGTTGGGGATGGTCATATTGCGGCTAGTTATGTGGGGAATGAGGCTAAGGAATTCACTCATCGGGATTTGTAATACAATTAGTAGGGTGCGTCAGATCCGAGACTCTGAATAATCACCCTAGAACCTCGTCTGACGCACCCTACAACTCTAGTTATGTGGGGAATGAGGCTAAGGAATTCACTCATCGGGATTTGTTGTAATACAATTAGTAGGGTGCGTCAGATCCGAGACTCTGAATAATCACCCTAGAACCTCGTCTGACGCACCCTACAACACTATATGGTAAAATCACCTGTGCTGTGCTAGGAATGAAAGTCTAATTGCATTAGCATCACAATTAACCCTACAAATTTAGCTACAATTAAGTGATACTGCGCCACCCAACTCGAACAATCTTCAGTTGTCTATGTCTAACTCCTCCCCCGTCACCCCTGGTTCAACCCTCGAAAAACGCTACCGCATCCTCCGCGAATTAGGCCGCGGTGGTTTCGGGCGCACTTACCTCGCCGAAGATATCAATCGTTACAACGAACATTGCGTGCTCAAAGAGTTTTCTCCGGTGGTTCACAGCCCGAAAGCTGCCGAATTGTTCGATCGCGAATCGAGTATCCTTTACAGCCTCCAACACCCCCAAATCCCGCGTTTCCGAGAACTTTTGCGAACCGATATCGGCGGTAGTCAAGCTTTGTTTTTAGTGCAAGATTATATCAAAGGTCAAAACTACGAAGAAATACTGATATCGCGCCAGAAACAAGGTAAAAATTTTAACGAAGCTGAAGTTACTCAACTGCTATTTCAGCTTTTACCAGTTTTAGAATATATCCACTCGAAAAATTTAATTCATCGCGATATTTCGCCGGACAATATTATTCAGCATGATGCTGACAAACTACCATTTTTAATAGATTTCGGTTCTGTTAAACAAATCGCAGCGACTGCTCTATTTCAGTCTAAGGGACAATCGGATACGGCGATCGGCAAACAGGGATATTCGCCCACGGAACAGATGCGCCAGGGTAAAGTGTCTCCGGCTAGCGATTTGTATGCTTTGGCTGTCACCGCTTTAGTCTTGCTGACAGGGAAAAAGCCTGATAAATTGTACGATGTTAATCAAAGAACTTGGGATTGGCGATCGCATATCACCGTCAGCCAAAATCTCGCTACGGTATTGGATCGGATGTTAGCAGACAATTCGGGCGATCGCTACCAATCTGCAAAAGCAGTCCGCGAAGCATTAAAAGATCCAAAATTATCCCAAATTGGCAGTATCATCTCCCAAATGGTGACAATCAACTTTGTCGGCCGCCCCTTCAAAAATATCACTCAAACTGTTACCAACAATCATACTCCTGTCAACCCAAATCCTCAAATTGTTAAAAATATCAACATTTTCAAATTAATTCCTTGGAAAGCAGTCGCGAGTTTGAGTGTGGTTTTATTGCCAGGAATGTTAGCTTTTAGTGTAGTCAAATCTGGTTTTACCTTGCCAAAGTTGCCTGAGTTTCCCAAGTTTCCCGAACTGCCACAATTTTCAAACACATCTTTAGATGCAGAAATAGCTAGGCAAGAAAAAATTGGCAAGCGTCGCAAAAATCTCAACATCGAACAGGATATTTTTTATAATCAAGTAGATGAATTATTTTACAATAAATATCCAGAATTACAAGGTCGTACATTGACAGACAAGCCCGAAGATGCAGAAATCAGGCAGAAATGGTATGAAGTTGCTGAGAATTTTCTGGACAAGTTGGAGAAGGGAGGACAGTTGTGAGGAAATCAGGACACTCCAAGAGCCCATTAGTGTCAACTTAAGGTAAAACCGATAGTCCGACAGGGGTTGAAACCCCTGTCTCAAAGCGAAAGTCCTCTTAAGAGGACTGAAGAACTCATTAGTCCTCTTAAGAGGACTTTCGCTATTAGACAGGGACTTCAGTCCCTGGCGGGCTTTCGGCTTAAGTTGACACCTATGAGCTCTTGGAGTGTCCCTACAATTAATCTGGCGTAGGGACTAAGGCCAAGCCGTGTCCTCTATATCATTCTTTATCTGGTTTAATAAAAGTTGGTATAGGCAACGCACTTTTAGTTTATTGCAAAATGGATTCTATTCAACTTACAGGAATTCGCTGTTACGGATACACTGGCTATCTACCAGAAGAGCAGGTTTTGGGGCAGTGGTTTGAAGTGGATGTCACTCTCTGGCTGGATTTATCGCAAGCTGGAAAAAGTGACGATATTGAACATACTCTCGATTACCGTAGTGCAATTAGTATGATTCAAACGCTAGTCAAAGAGTCTAAGTTTTTGTTGATAGAAAGGCTAGCAGATACGATCGCCCAAGCGCTTTTACAACTACCGTTAGTCCAGAAAGTCAAACTACAACTCTCAAAACCTGCCGCCCCTATCCCTGATTTTGGTGGGAGAATTACTCTAGAAATTACTAGAACTCATTAGTCAGTAGTCATTAGTCAGTAGTCATTAGTCAGTAGTCATTAGTCAGTAGTCATTACTCTGGGGATTCGGGCCATCGCCCCATCTCCCCCTCTCCCTCTCTCCCCCTCTCTCTCTCCCCCTCTCCTGATAAAAACTTTACGACTCTGGCAAGGACTGCTATAGATCTGAAATAGTTTCTATATTGGTCTATATTTTGGGAAACCACGATCGGCACTAATTTACCCATGACACCAACCGCTACGATCGCAACTCCCCTAACCTGGACACAACTAGAAGCCCTCACAGACTTTGAAGTCGATCGCACCAACGGCCCCACCAACGCCCAATCCCGGTTGCGCCTCTTCGGAAAAACCGAATCCGATGTGCGAGTCACCCTGTACCGCGATAACCACGCCTGGTGTCCCTACTGCCAAAAAATCTGGCTGTGGCTAGAAGAAAAACAAATTCCCTACCGCATTGAAAAAGTTACCATGTTCTGCTACGGGGAAAAAGAAAGTTGGTACAAGCGGAAAGTGCCATCGGGAATGCTACCCGCGATCGAACTAGACGGCCGCATCATCACCGAAAGCGATGATATCTTAATCGCCCTAGAACGAGTCTTTGGCCCCTTGAGTTTGGGTATGGAAAACCCGAAAGTCCTTCCCCTGAGACGACTAGAACGACTGCTATTTAGGGCTTGGTGTACTTGGCTGTGCTACCCAGCAAATTCAGCCAAAGCAGAACAACACAACCGCAACCAATTTATCAGCGTCGTCGCCCAAGTTGAAGCCGCCCTAGCTAGCACTCCTGGGCCTTATTTCCTCGCTGAATTTGGCACTGCGGATGTCATCTTTACGCCCTATGTCGAACGGATGAATGCCAGTCTTTTCTATTACAAAGGCTACTCCATGCGGGAAGAAAACCCGCGCTTTGCTGACTGGTTTGCGGCGATGGAAACCCGCCCCACCTATCGCGGTACTCAAAGCGATTTTCATACTCATGTCCACGATTTGCCGCCTCAAATGGGCGGCTGTTATGAAAACGGCGAACCGCAAATGCTACTCAATAAAGCCCGCGTGGATAATGGGCCTTGGGCTGGATTACCGGATGTTATGTACCCAGAACCGGAAACCTCGCGTAAAGAAGCACTCGATCGCGTTATTAAGCATCATCGCAACATTATTAAAGTTAATCCTGCGGATGACAAGTTATTTGATGAGGCTTTGCGTTGTGCTTTAACTTTGATGATGACTGGTGAAGTTTGTACGCCACCAGTTGGTTCTGATGGGGCTTTGCGGTATTTGCGCGATCGGGTGAATGTGCCCCGCGATATGTCGATTTACGCGGCGAAGCGGCTGAGGGAAGCTTTGGAGGAAACGGCGGCTTTGGTGGGCGATTCGCAAGGTACTCCGATTCTGTTGAAGCATCGGCGAGATCAAGATCCGGCTAATTTTGTGTAGTGTTAATCCGTAGGGTGCGTCGCTGCGAGATTTTGGATATAACTTGCAGATTATAGATGGCGACGCACCCTACTTGCAATCTGGTCGATATTTCTGCTACCATTGGTAGTATTAAAAGTGGCATAAATAATATGAAAGTATCTATCTCTTTGCCAGATGAGTTAGTGCGTTACATTGACCAGCGTGTAGAAAATCGCAGTCGCCTAGTTGAGGTTTTATTGCAAGCGTGGCGCAAACAACAAGAACAGCAGGCAATGGTAGAAGCTTGTTTATTGCTGGATGAACTAAGTGATGAATTAACCGATGAGGATGAAGCATGGCAGCAAGCAGCGATTACCGACTGGGAAGCATCTGGGTTGTAACCTGTCTCAAGCCGAACGACAGGAAGCCGAGGGACTGGTTGAATTGGTGGAATTTTTATCATTGCTACAGTTACGTTCAACAGGGGTGAGCCAGTAATTATCAATGACAAAGATGACCGCCGCTCTCCGTCGATTGGTGATTCAACGAGCCAATAATCGCTGTGAATATTGCGGGTATGAATTTGGGGCGATCGCGTCTTCGATCAACTTTTCGTGACGAGGAGAGTTTAGAGCAACGGGAGGCGATCGCGCTTTTTAGTAATAAAAAAGGTGAGAGCGATCGCCCGTTTTACCCAAGGAAAATTAGAGGCATTCCATATCGCCATCGGTTTCTAAAACAATCGCCTCTTGACGCAGCTTGTCTCGGATTTGGCAAGCCAAGTCACGCACTTTAGGACAGTAATAGCTAAATTTTTCCTCATCCATTTGAGACTTTACCCAGACATTGAGATCGAAGGCTAAATGTCCCTTTTGATCGATATAAGTCCCTAATTCAAACCAGATGCGGCTACCCCCAAAATACTTGGACATAAGCTTAATGGCTTGACTAACATTAGCAAGCGAATCTTTGAAGCGCCCATCGAAGATGATGGGGATTTGCATAGTCAAACTACGGGGCCACTTCTGAGGCTCCTCAAAACGGTATAATGAAACCGTCTGTACTGCTTCAGTTGAGTTATGTTGTTGGAGTTTATGTTGAGTATCCATAATTTACCTCGTTTTTTTGCTCTTGAGGTAATTGTTTCTTTGGGTTTTTGCCCCGTCAAACCGACTCAGAAAATTCTCAAACCTTTGGTATAATTGGCTTTAACCGTTTGGGCAACCAACTCGTTTGAGCAAATTTGCCCAAGCGACCATGATTTTTACTCAAAATATTGCAATGGCACGAAAATACGGGAAAAACGCAACCACAAAAAATAACGTCTTAAAACTGGTTGAGGCGTTACTCGCCCTCGCGGATGGGGAAATTGCCGTTCCAGGGGATAAGCTGAAAGCTACATTCAACGTGGAATGGGTGAAGGAAGATGAGTTGCTGGTATCGGGGAAAGTTCAAGAAAAACGCAAAAACAGAACCCAAACCGTTGAGAAAGGGATAACTAAAGAAGATTTATGGACATTAGTAGAATGTTTGGGAGAAGCGTTAGAACTCTCTCAACCCAAAGATGAAGAGAAAGTAGATAATGCTCAGAGAAAAGCTAATGCAATTCAAGATATTCTGGACTGTCTAAAAGATTTAGATATACTCGATCCTAAACCCAGTGCAAAAACTCAAGGCTTTTGGAAATTTTCCCTGAAGCTGAAACATCAAACGGCTAGAAAAGAAGATAATTTAAAAGTAATTGACGAGCAATGGAAAATTAAAATTGGCTCTGTCACGGTAGAGACAACCCGTGAAACAACATTTATATCGAAAGATCAACCCCTAAACTGGCAAGAAATTTGTCGTCAAAACCTCGCAGAACAAAAAAAATTCACGACAAAAGAGTTTCAGCGTCACGGGGCAGAATTGCAACTAGATGAAATTTATGTTCCTTTAGCGATTGTTGAACGCAAACCGCCCAAACCTCCCTCAAAAAATCAGCAGGAAGAAAAGGAAGAAGAAAAACTCATTCCTATTACTGAAGAACGCTTTTTTGAGGATGTATTGCGACAAGGGAAAAGCGAAAGTCAAGGGCGAAAAATAGCAATTATTGGCGAACCGGGTTCGGGGAAAACCACGCGGTTACAGAAAATTGCTGATTGGATTTTAGAGCAAGATTTGGGGTTGCCGATTTGGATATCTTTGGCAGATTTAACCCAACCAACAATTACCCAATATATCGAAGAAATCTGGCTCAAACAAACAGGTAAAAGCCTCAATATTGACGAACTCACCCAACAGAAAGAACGGATTTGGTTATTGTTGGATGGGTTGGATGAAATGACATCTAAGGTAGAAACGCGCCATGTTTCCGCACTGTTGGGGGGATGGGTGCAGGCGGCGCGGGTGGTGGTGACTTGTCGGGTGAATGTCTGGGAAGCGGATAAGAATGCCTTTTCGGGGTTTGATGTGTTTCGCAATTTGGAGTTTAACCCCGAACAGGTGACGGACTATATTCGCCGTTGGTTTGCGGGGATGGGGGATGCTGCGACGGGGGAGAGTTTAGAGGCGGCGTTAGCACAGTCGCAAAATTCCCGTCTCAAGGAGTTGATTCAGAATCCCTTGCGGTTGTGGATGTTGTGTCAAATTTGGCAGACTGGCGGCGGTTTGCCGGAAACGCAGGCGGGGTTATATGGGCAGTTTGTGGATTGGGTGTATGACTGGAAGGAGGATGAGGAGATTTTAGACCAACGGGAGGCAATTGATAAAGCCTTGGCGCGGTTGGCGTTGGCGGCGATGGAACAGAAAGATGAGGTTTCGCGGTTACGGTTGCCGGAAAGTTGGGTGGTGAAGGTTTTGGGCAGTCGCCCGATTTTTCAGGCGGTGATGAGGTTAGGGTGGTTGAATCGGGTGGAACGGTTTCCAGAGGCGATTTGCGTATTTTATCATGCCTCGTTTCAGGAGTATTTTGCAGCGTTGGCGGTGGATGATTGGGATTATTTTTTACCTCGAAATCATGTTAATTTTCCGGTTGATGGGAAGGAATATCGGATTTTTGAGTCGCAGTGGAAGCAGGTGATTTTGTTGTGGTTGGGGCGAGATATTGCAAGTCATAAGAAAGAGGAGTTTATTCGATCGTTAGTTGAGTTTGAATATGGAGTAAGAGATTTTTATGGAGATCAAGCCTATTTTCTAGCAGCAGCAGGAATTAATGAATTTAAGGCTTGTTTCCTGGCTTTAGATATTGTTAGGCAAGTGGTAAAATTTGGGTTTGGTTATTTTAATATTGAGAAACAGAAATGGCAAAATTTTATCGATCCGAATAAAGAAGGGGCGAAAAAGGCGATACCAGAAACGATTCGACCACTCGCTATTACAGAACTCACTGCAATACTTAAACATTGTCCAGATGAAGATACTCGGAGGTGGGCGGCAGAGAGTTTAGGGGAAATCGGCAAAGATAATCTAGTGGCTATCACTGCTTTGGTGGAATTAATCCGTACTACTCAGAATAAATATACTCAGAGGGAGGCGGCATCTAGCTTAGTGCAAATCGGCAAAGATAACCCAGTAGCCATCACTGGTTTGGTAGAATTAATCGGCACTACTCAGGATGAAGATATTTTGCGGTGGGCGGCATATAGCTTAGGGGAAATCGACAAATATAATCCAGTGGCTATCACTGCTTTAGTGGAATTAATCGCCACTACTCAGGATGAAGATACTCGGAGGGAGGTGGCAGAGAGCTTAGGGAAAATCGACAAAGATAATCCAGTGGCTATCAACGCTTTGGTGGAATTAGTCTGCACTACTCAGCATGAAAATATTCGATCGGATGCTGTATATAGCGTAGAGAGAATCGGCAAAGATAATCCAGTGGTCATCACTGCTTTGGTGGAATTAATCGGCACTACTCAGGATGAAGATATTTTGCAGTGGGCGGCATATAGCTTAGTGAAAATCGACAAAGATAATCCAGTGGCTATCACTGCTTTGGTGGAATTAATCCGCACTACTCAGAATAAACATACTCAGGTAAGTGCGGCATATAGCTTAGGACAAATCGGCAAAGATAACCCAGTGGCCATCACTGCTTTGGTAGAATTAATCGGTACTACTCAGGATGAAGATATTTTGCGGTGGGCGGCAGATAGCTTAGGGCAAATCGACAAAGATAATCCAGTGGCTATCACTGCTTTAGTGGAATTAATCGGCACTACTCAGGATGAAGCTACTCAGGGAAGGGCGGCATATAGCTTAGGACAAATCGGCAAAGATAATCCAGTGGCTATCACTGCTTTGGTGGAATTAATCGGCACTACTCAGGATGAATTTACTTGGGATATGGCGGTATCTAGCTTAGTGCAAATCGGCAAAGATAACCCAGTAGCCATCACTGGTTTGGTAGAATTAATCGGCACTACTCAGGATGAAAATACTCGGAGGCACGCGGCATCTAGCTTAGGGCAAATCGCCAAAGACAATCCAGTGGCCATCGCTGCTTTGGTGGAATTAATCGCCACTACTCAGAATAAATATACTCGGAGGGATGCTGCATATAGCTTAGGGAAAATCGGCAAAGATGATCCAGTGGCCATCGCTGCTTTGGTGGAATTAATCGGCACTACTCAGGATGAAGATATTCGGGGGCAGGCGGCAGATAGCTTAGGGCAAATCTTAACAAAACCTCAGCAAATGTTGGGCGTAGTCAGTGCTTTAAAAGACTGCCTCAGCGATGAAGTTTACGACAACAACTTTAGGCGATTCTATAAATGCTACAAAGTCGTTTGGGGCTGTGCCGCTAACCTACCTTATCCCCAATTTCATCAAGCATGGCACGGTTTAACCGAAACCCAAACCTCCCCCCTCGTCCAAATCCTCAACCTCGCGCAACTCCCCCAACTCCTAAAAACCCAACTCACCGAAACCAACCTCCACCAAACCCTCCAACTCCTCTGCATCGACGGCAGCAAATTCGATAACCGCGATAACCCCGCCACCGACATCTACCTGCAACTCGTCAAAAAACATCACTGCCCCAAATCCACAGAAGGCACACCCCGCACCCTCACGGAACTCAAAATCTACTCTTTACTCCTAGACTGGGAAAAACACCCCATCCTCATTTTCTACGAAGACGCGATACCCCAAGGTTTTAGCCCAACTTTTCTCGATTCTCTCACTCGCTTCGATGCTACAATTTGCGTTATCACCGACTCACCCCATCCCACCATTCCCACTTTCTCACCCCAAGAGCCCCACCTGATTCAATCTATTATAACTTGGCTACAACGGACTGTTTTAGAAAGTTAAAAGAATAGGTTAGTCGATATGTTATTTAAGGAGTGTTAGTAATTTCTACAATCATTTCTCATTGCCGCAATTGTTCTAACGCATCAGGCAAAATAGCTGTCAACAATTGTCGCAAGTTGCGGTTAGTGACATTGCCACAAGTTAGCCACAAAATTTGAGGCGGCGATCCTAAGCGACATACCAAGTCGATGAAGTCACTGTCTTTCGTCATAATCGCAACATTTTCGGCTCGTGCTGCTTCAAAAATTTCGATATCTTGAGCATCCCTAAGCGCTAAATCTCGCAATGCACTCGCTTCCAAACCAAAGGTTTCTGTTAGCCAATTTGCCAGTGTGGGAGGTAGTTGAGCATCGATCCAAATCTTCATGCTGTTAGTCTAGGAAAATCAGTACGTCGTGCGGCAAACAGCAGACAAGCTTGAATATCTGCTAATTCCAAATCAGGAAAATCTTCTAAAATTTCAGTAACGCTAACATTTTCCGCCAACATTTCTAAAATATCGGTGACTCTAATTCGCATCCCTCGAATACAGGGACGACCACCACATTGACCAGGAGTTTGAGTAATGCGGGTTAGCAAGCCAGTCGTTAAATTCATAACCAGTTTTTATGCTTAACTGTTCATTTTATTCTCTAATTAATTATGGCATAGCATCACCCCAATCCGCAACCTCAAAATTTGCTCTTTACTCCTACAGTGGGATAAACACCCCATCCTCATTTTCTACGAAGACGCGATACCTCAAGGTTTTAGCCAAACTTTTCTCGATTCTCTCACTCGCTTCGACGCGACAATTTGCGTTATCACCCACTCACCCCATCCCACCATTCCCACTTTCTCACCCCAAGAGCCCCACATGATTCAAACTATTATTAATTGGCTACAACGCACTGTTTTAGAAACCTAACCTATAAAGTCAACCCACCCCAACTACCGCTAAATCAACTTACAATTAACTAAACCTATCAATAAAAATATCTGGAGTAATAATTTCTACTGCTTGAAAAGGATTTAATACCAATAAATCCAAATCACCCGTAACAATTACATTGGCATTACCACTAACCGCCAACTCTAAAAACTTATGATCTTTTTCATCTCGACAAACGGCAATTTTTTCTGTAATAGAGACTAACTCGGACGCGCTGATAAACTTAAGCAAAAATACCTGTCTGTCTTCTAAAGAAAGATACTTATTAAACTTTTTCCGATTCAAAACTTGCTCTAATTCATTTAAAGTCGCTTCAGAATATAAAATTATTCCTTGCTTTTCTGCTAATTCAATCGCCCGAAATGGGACTGAATTCTTAAACAGTAAAGCACTGATTAAAACCTTCGTATCTACGACAAATCTATTCGTCATTATCATCTGCTAAAATTTGTTGTAAAATCTCTGGCGTTAAGCCTCGCTGTTGTGCTTTGTCAGAAATTTCTGCCATAACTTCAGTTAAACTTTTATTGTGTAAATTCCCTCTCAAAAACAATTGAACAATGTAGCTCAACTGTTTCTGAGTCTCAGAAGTAGCCCCTTCAAACGCCGTCTTAATATCTTCATCAACTTGAATCGTAATGCTTGCCATAGTCCTTATTAATCCTTTGAATATATGCTCTCATTAATTATGGCATAGTGACACCGCAACCCTCAAGCTCAAAATCTACTCTTCACTCCTAGACAATGATTTAGGATTCCTATAGTTTTTTATAATCGGTAAAAAGTTAAGCTTAAAAACTTAACTTTTTACCGACTGATATCTAAGCAACCTCTACGAACACACCGCTGCGAGCAAACTCCTCTTCTTCAGGACTAAAGACAGGAGCTCGATCGACAAGATCAGGGTCAAAGTAATATGTCTCTTGTAGGAATTGTCCGGTGACGATCGCCTCCTCCAACTCCTTGATATAATCTTGGGCAACTAAGCAGGCCTCCTTGATGCCTTCCTCATCCCGCTTATCCAACAGTTTTTGCAATGTTGCTCTCACCCCTGTCAGTCGTGCCGATGGCTTGAGCATACCGTAGAGGCGATACATTCGATCGGTCGCAATGCTGATGTGTTTGAGGGCTTTGGCTCGTGCTAGCTCAGAGTCAATGCTGGGCCAATAACGAGTGGTGTAGAATGCTTTCTCATCCTTGTGATACCACTCCTCCGATCGCGCAATCGATGAAGAGACAGTATTGTGCAACTTCCAGAAAAATAAGCGCAGGGAATCGCCATCTACTACGGTGGAAAGCTTGGCCTCCATTGATACCTCAAAGTCATTCAGACGCGGGTCGCGCCCAAGCACAAGGTACTCTACAGGGTACATTTCCACCTCCTTATTCTGCACGACATAGGCGTTGAGGTGGTGGCGGCAGTAGGGGCAGGGATACATAGTGGCAAACAGCTTGAAGAAGTCCTTAAATATGGCCACCAGAGTTGTTTGCTGTTGGGGGGTCTTGGTAGAGACGATTTCAGCCGTAGTGTGGAAGAAACGCCACACCGCAGGCCCAATATAGTAAGGGAAGCTGACGCGCATTTGTGAATTCTTGATTTCACTGCGATCGATATACACATCGATAAACGACACATATTGCGAGAGTTCGCCAGACTCGCGCCCAAACTCCATGCGTTCGCGTCGTTTCTGTACCCCATTTAGGTAGTTGTGCGTCAAGCGCCATGCTTGTTTGAGCATCAGCTTCTGTTTAGGAGCGCATTTGGGAAAGCTTTCTACAACATCCGCCCCATAGCGCCCAAATTCCCCTGACGTTTTAGTCGCTTCGTACCACTGGTTTAAAGCCGCTTCGTCAGCCACCGTGTTCAAGGGGATGTCTGCTGCTGTGCTGACGCTAAAGGCAGCCAGCAACTTCGGCGTAAAGTCTTCATACCAATAGGCCACTGGCATCATCGCACCATCGATTTTCTCTGAAGCATCCGAGACGATGACGCGGTTCCACTTCTTCAGGTACTCTTTGGGATCTCCCTCGGATTGGGCTGGTGGCGGTGCCATTTCCTCACTGAGTTCCATTTTCCGCAGTCGGTTGAGTTCGTTGATGGCAAGCACACCCTCAGCGATGTCGCGCAAGTTGAGACTCTTCTTCTTGATGGTGATTGCAAACTCGACTCCGGCGGCAAACTTCTCCTTGGCGCTGGCAGATTTACCCCGCGCTTCCAACATGGCTTTTTGTTCGGCCAACATTTCTGGAGTTTTTTCGATCGCCTTCCAGTTCTTGATCCGAGCCTCTAGTCTGGCATATTCATCTTCGATCGATTTAACTACTGCATCCAGTACAGGGTTACACGCAGACTCTACGATACCTAATCCTTTATAAAGGGCGATCGAAATCCTGACAAATTGCACAAAATCAACGATTCTGTATGGCAAGTTTCTCACGCGCAGATGAGTCTGGTGGTTGGCGGAAAAACTCTCGCGGAAGCAGCGGTAGGCTGCTCCCTGGATCAGACGAAACAAACCAATCTGCATCTGCAAGCGGGAGGTACCGCGCTTCTGCTCAGCTTGTGGGTGTTGAGCGAGTAGTTCTTTTAGCCGCGCTATTTCTGGATCGCTATCGGTGGTTGCTTCTTGTAGATTAGGTTCAATAGTGGCAGAAGCTGCCTCGTTGATAGCAGTTGCTGTACTGGCGATCGCCGCCGCTGTACTATCTGAAATCTCGGTTGTCTGTGTACTGACAATCGGAACGGGCGAGTCTTGATATCCGGTTGTGAGCTCTGACTCATCCGGTACCAGTTTGCAGAATTCCTCAAAGTCAATGGAGGCATCGCCGTCATGGTCTACCTCTTTGATGATCTCATCCAGCTCTTGCTCTGTCAGCCCAAACTGGCTCATCACACCCTGCATCTCGTCTTTAGTGATTTGACCACTGCCATCTTCATCAAATACACTAAATGACAGTTTGAGACGACTCTGGCGATCGCCTTGCTGGGACACCATCAGCATTTTGAATTCCTCAAAATCGATACTGCCCGACAAGTCTACGTCCACTTCTTTGATCATGTCGCGCAACTCGGTTTCGTTAGGACTCTGGCCTAGCGATCGCATCACTTGACCCAATTCTTCTGATGAAATAGCACCGCTCCCGTCCGCATCAAATACTTTGAACGCTTCCCATAACTTTGCCACCTCTTCTTCAGTCATGGCTTTTTTTTCAAGCTCTACAGATGTCATCACTAAATCCTCACTGATTTTTTTATCTGGTGTCTATTGATTGTGACCAATATAGTTTAATTCCTGATGACTTATATCAAATCCGATCTTCATCGGAGTGATCTAAACGGAGGAGAGGGGGAGAGGATTTGACGATTTTTGATCCTCGATCGAAATATACAATTTAAATGCACAACAGCTTAATATGAAAAATTATTTTGCATCTATCTTAGGGCGTATTTACTCAAAAAATGTCGAAACACTCAACAGTTAACACTCAACAGTTAACACTCAACAGTTAACACTCAACTGTTGACTGTCAACTGTTGACTGTTATCCAACTAAGCCTGAACGGAGGGCGAGAACAGCAGCTTGAGTGCGATCGTCAGCGCACAATTTATTCAAGATATTCCGCACATGAGTTTTGACTGTGCCAACAGTAATGTAGAGTTTTTCGGCAATGGCAGCATTGCTGTAACCCTGCACAATTAACTCCAAAACTTCTAATTCTCGTCCGGTTAAAGGGTATGTTTCAATGATGTGACTAAACTCTGGTTCAGCAGCTTTAATTGTAACTTTTTTACCATCAGATTTCGGCTCTTCCTTTGCAGACTCTTTGGTGCGGGCTTGTTTCAGGACGATGCGAGCGATCGCAGGGTCGATCCAAGAGTTGCCTTCGTGAGTGACTTTTACCACGTCTAACAACTGGTCGAAGCTGATATCTTTCATGCAATAAGAGTCAGCTCCGGCTGCAAAAGCTGCGAGCACTTCTTGTGCATTGTCCTGAAAAGTTAGGATCAACACTTTTGTATCTGGATCGGAGTCGGCTACTATCGTTTTTTTGAACTTTTGAGTCAGTTCAATACCGTCAAAATCTGGTAAACCAATGTCTACAATTGCGACATCCGGTTTTGAAGACTGAAGCAGTTTCAATCCGTCTGTAGCGTTAGCTGCATCCCCCACAACTTCTATGGTGTCACTTTGTTGTAGAGCTGTACGGATACCAACTCTAGTCAGGTCATGGTCTTCGATCAAAGCAACGCGAATTTTACTCATTTTTTTTTGCTAATGTAGTGCTGAAATTTTAAAATATTGCCAACTGACTCAGCTAAACAGGGTCGATTAGAGAATGTGTGTTGCTACCGGATTTTTTCGGATGGCACATCTTATTCAAGCATACTCATGGAGTTGCACTATTGCAAATTAATTGTCAAGTTATTTTGCTGTGGTCTCTAATTTGCCCCATCGGTAAAATTATACTCTGAAAGTCTTGACTATTTCATTGAATTATCCCATTGTCCCCCCCTTGATAGATGTAAACAGCTCCTTAACTGGATAAGTTGGAAATATAAAAACTTTTGATGCAATAGACATCTCCTAAAAAGCCAGTCTTGAACAGGCAGGATGCCTGTTCCACAATAATTATGGGAGATGTCTAATTATGCCGTCAAAATTCTTCGGATGAGTATGATGACTTTTTAGTTGGTGTAATCGCTAATTATGAAGGTTTATTTATAAAACGCAATTATGACTCACTATTACGGCAACTATTCTTCTCGATCGGACCTTTCCGACGGGGAAATATTACAGAAGACAGCGGAAATAAGTCCATCGCAACCACTTATTGGCGATCGCGAAAATCAGTCCGATCGCCACTTAGATGAAATTCCTCACAGATTTAATGCTAGCGAGACAGCAGAAAAATTGGGCCCAACCAATGCGGTTAGAGAGGCGCAACAACTGCATTTGCAGGCTATTGAGCGGTTTACAAATGTTTTGAACCAGCGCGCCGGAAGCTGGTGCGAATTAGTGCAAGCGATCGCGGATACGGTAGTAGAGACGATCGCATCTGCTCAATTTTGCTTGGTGGCTCTGGCGGAGTGCGATCGCAGCAGCCTCAAATTAAGTGCAGTCACTGGGGTGGAAAATTTTGCCCTGGGTAGAACCCTGTACGTGCAGAACGCGCTATTATCGCAAGTATTTGCTACGGGGAAATCTCAGTTGTCGTCGCAGGAATCTGGCGCTGCGATGCCGACGGCCTGTGCAGTGGCGATCGAGTCCTCGCTCACAGGGCGTTTGGGCGTCTTGGCTCTCGGCAATTGGCAAGATAGCCAAGCCATTGACGATGCGACGGTGCAACTGCTGGCGGTGATGGGAAGACAAGCTGCGATCGCAATTCATAACGCGCGGGCGATCGAAATTGCCAAAAAGCAGGAACAGCTTTTAGAGTTGCAAAATCAGCTTTTACTTCGCCAGCAAACAGAACTCGAAAACCAACGTCTGCGCCTTCAACAGCAACACTTGCAACTGCTAGAAGCAGCCAAATTAAAAGCGCAATTTTTGAGAACCATGTCTCACGAATTGCGAACTCCGATGAATGCAATTATCGGCTTTTCAGAATTGCTGCTGCGCCAGGAAAAACAAATGCTGACTGCTCAGCAAAAAGATTTTGTGGGGCGTATTTTTAAGAACGGCAAAAATCTGCTAGTGCTGATTAATGATATCCTCGACATCTCCAAAATCGAGACTTACCCGACAGAATTAGAAATTGCCGAATTTGATTTAGCGCAGTTGGTCATAGCTACCGCCCTGGAATTAGGAAATCAGGTGACAGACAAAAATTTGGCGCTGTCTGTGAGCGTGTGTTTGCAGGATCGGTTGATAGTTAATGACAAGTCGCGCTTGCGGCAAGTTTTGGTGAAGCTAATTTCTAATGCGATTAAATTCACCCATCAGGGAAACATTTGCATTTCTGTGCGAGAACTAACGCTCGATCGACTAACGATCGCCGTCACTGATACAGGAATTGGCATCACCGAAACTGAATTACCGCATATTTTTGACAAGTTCCACCAAGCCGATCGAGCTACAACTCGCCAATATCCGGGCATCGGTTTAGGACTAGCTATTAGTGCATCTTTAGCGAGAATGATGGACGGCACACTTACAGCACAAAGTCAAGTAGGAAAAGGTTCAACATTTCGGTTGGAATTGCCGCGACAAATTAAATAAATTGAGATATATTTCGATAGACCTTAGAGCGGGCTAAAATTGAAAATCTCAAATCACAGGAATTTTCGGGTGAAGGAAGTAATTAAAAATTTGTCAGAGTATACAAGGAAGCGCCTGTTAGCGTTAGCGAAGCGATCCGAAGGAAAGCCCTCGAAGAGGATCGCACCTTTGCTGTTATCGCTACTATGGCTGTGCGCGATCGCTTGCGTAGCTTTCGTGTGGAATCTAGGCAATATCGGTTTAGTTGACGAAACTGAACCCCTGTTTGCTGAAGCCGCTCGCCAAATGACGGTGACAGGGGATTTCATCACGCCCTATTTCAATGGTGATACCAGGTTTGACAAGCCGCCGTTGATTTACTGGCTGATGGCGCTGGCTTATCGCGCGATCGGGGTTAACGAGTGGGCTGTGCGCCTTCCGTCGGCTTTATCTGCGATCGCCCTCACTTGCCTCGGATTCTATACTCTATCGAAATCGGAAGGAAGTTCGGCAACGGATTCTGTAACGGATTTAACGGATGTCAGGAAGAAAGAAGAAGAGCACGACACCGAAACACAGTTACATTTATCTGTGTTTCCTCCCCCACTCTCCCCCTCCCCCACTCCCGCACTCTCCCACTCTTTCTTTCTACTCCTTGGATTGGTGCGGCTCTAATCGCGTTAAATCCTCAGACTATTGCCTGGGGAAGGACTGGCGTTTCTGATATGCTATTAGTCAGTTGTATGTGTTCAGCACTCTTAGCATTTTTCCTCGGTTATGTCTTAGAAGAAGAGAGAGAAAAAGCAGAATTTTCTACTGTTTCTACTTCCCGATTTCC
This sequence comes from Tychonema bourrellyi FEM_GT703, assembly GCF_002412335.2. Lineage (GTDB taxonomy): Bacteria > Cyanobacteriota > Cyanobacteriia > Cyanobacteriales > Microcoleaceae > Microcoleus > Microcoleus bourrellyi. Next base: position 19,084 of record NZ_NXIB02000012.1, on the reverse strand, counting down.
CAATAAGTGGTATCTGACTTTTTATGTATTAATTGCTTTAGCAATTCTGGCTAAGGGGCCTGTGGGAATTGTCATCCCAGCCCTGATTATTGGCTGCTTTGGGCTTTATTTGGGCAATTTCCGACAACTTTGGCGAGAAATGCGTCCGGTGTCTGGAATCTTGATTATTCTGGCGATCGCGCTACCTTGGTTTATTCTGGTTATTTTAGCTAACGGTCAAACTTATATTGACAGTTTTTTTGGATATCACAATTTCCAGCGTTTTACTCAAGTGGTGAATCGGCACTCGGCACCTTGGTATTTTTACTTTTTTGTAGTGCTACTTGGTTTTGCGCCTTGGTCGATTTATTTGCCAGTTGCGATCGCCCGCACCCGTTTTTGGCAGCGTAGTTACTGGCGTCGTCAACCGCGATCGGCTCAATTAAGTCTATTTGCCTTATTTTGGTTTAGCTGTATCTTTGGGTTTTTCACAATTTCCGTGACAAAATTGCCGAGTTATGTATTGCCTTTGTTGCCAGCGGCGGCGATTTTGGTAACGCTGCTGTGGGGCGATATTGTTGCAGGGAAAGAAGAGGAAGTAAGGCCAGGGCGATCGGCAAAACAACCGAATTCTCTACCGCAGTCGCTGTTAGTTACATTCATTGTTAACATCGTATTTTTATTGATTTTAGCGGGAGCAATTTTCTATTGTTACCACTGGCTGGGAGATGATCCCGCGATGCCAAATTTTCCCCAAGCAATTCAACAGTCGGGATTGCTGATTTTGGGCGGTGCGATTTGGATAATTGCGGCGGGGGCGATCGCGCTGTTACTCTGGAAACGTCAGCAACGCTGGATTTTGGCGGTCAACTTCATCGGATTAGTCGCTTTTGTCATCTTTGGTTTAACTCCGGCTTACAATTTAGTTGATATCAATCGCCAATTACCTCTGCGACAGTTAGCACAAATTGCTGTTCAACAAAAACTGCCAGGGGAAGAGTTTATGATGATTGGTTTTGCGAAACCTAGTGTAGTTTTCTATTCCCATTTACCAGTGACTTACTACCGACTGCCCAAAGGTGCGATCGACTACATTGAAGAATCAAAAAATCAAACTTCTCCGTCTATTTTGGTGTTAGGATATCCAGATAAATTTGTGCAATTTGGATTGCAGCCCAATGAATATCAACTGCTGGATAGTCGTGGCCCTTACCAACTCGCAAGAGTACCGAGAACAGCGTTTCGATAGTGTATTATAGAGTCGTGGACGCAGAGCCGATCTATATAATGTTTTGTAGAGCAATCCCAGAAAAGTCCCTGAATCGGTCAATGGTGCGTCCAGGACTGTAAAAGCTATAATCTACTCACTACCGAAAACCAGAAGCTCGGAGCCTACAATGGTTTCAATTGTCAACAAACCCTCCTCGTTAATCCATGAGATTTGCATTGAAAAAGTCGATCGCTGGAAGCTGTTCAAATTTAGTGAATCGCTCCAACAGCGGATGGAAATCTTATTAGAGAAAAAGAAGGCAGATCAACTAATAGCAGAAGAGATAGCAGAACTCGAAGCCATTGGGGAATTAGATCGCATCTTTACGCACATCAATGCAATGATGGTGGCTCAAGATGTCAATCAGTGATCTGACGAGACAAGCGGTTCGAGAAAGAGCGAAATATTTATGTGAATACTGTCATTCCCCAGAACGTCTGAGTGCAAATCGCTTTACCATTGATCATATTATTCCACGCTCTCTAGAAGGTTCCGATGAGATTAGCAACCTTGCTTTAGCCTGTCGTCGTTGCAATGAGCGACGCTACAATTTTGTGGCAGGGATTGATTCGGAAACCCAAGAAATCGTTCCTCTTTTCAATCCTCGTAGTCAAAAATGGGCTGAGCATTTTGTATGGGTAGACGGTGGGGTAGTGATTGATGGTGTTACGCCAACAGGACGAGCCACTTGCACTCGTCTGGATATGAACGATATGCGTTATCCAGAGGAAGACTCTATTCGAGCAACCAGGCGATTTTGGATACAAACTGGGCTGCATCCTTCACCCAGCGATCCGTGTCAAACTTAACGTAGCAATTTTTGTGATTAGGCGAGTGGAAAATTATGATCCCTATCAATGAAGCTCAACAGCAGTTACAGCAGTTGATCGATTCGGTAAGTGAGTCACATCAACCGATCGTGATTGCAGGACAGACTAGCAATGCAGTGTTATTATCTGAATCTGACTGGGCATCTGTTGCCCGTGAAACATTGTATCTTCTCTCAGTGCCGGGGATGCGGGAATCGATTCGAGAAGGATTGGCAACGCCAATTGAGGAGTGCGATCGCCAGTTGCAGTGGTGAGTTAGAATCTAGTCTACACCAAACAGGCACAGAAAGATGCCAAAAAGCTGGGTTCTAGCAATTTACGAGACAAAGCGCAAGAGTTACTCGACATTATTCAAATCAATCCGTTTCAGCATCCACCACCTTACGAGAAATTGGTGGGAGATTTGGAAGGTGCATATTCACGGCGAATCAATATTCAGCATCGTCTGGTGTACGAGGTGATTGAGTCCGAGAATACGGTAAAAATATTGCGGATGTGGACGCATTATGAGTAGTGTTTCTAAGTTGACCAACTATACGTGCCATAATCAGCCATATTATTTGAAGTGCGATCGCCCGAACCTATGGATGCGCTAATCGGCAAAACTTTACAAGGTGGAAAATACACCCTAGAACAAGAATTAGGACGCGGCGGCTTTGGGATTACCTTCAGAGCAACTCACCGCTATTTAGGACAATTTGTAGTCATCAAAACTCTCAACGAATCTCTGCGGCGACAACCCAATTTTGCGGAGTTCGATCGCAAATTTCAAGACGAAGCCAGACGTTTAGCTTCCTGCGTTCATCCCAATATAGTCCGAGTCAGCGATTTCTTTGTGGAAGACGGACAGCCTTACATGGTAATGGACTACATTCCAGGGCAGAATTTGGGCGATGTCGTGCAGCCAAATCGACCGCTTCCAGAAGCAGTCGCCATTATATACATAACTCAAATTGGCGCGGCTTTGAAGGCAGTTCATCAAAAGGGTTTGCTGCACCGAGATATCAAACCACAAAACATTATTCTGCGCCAAAATACTCAGGAAGTTGTGTTAATTGATTTTGGCATAGCCCGCGAGTTCACTCCCGGTGTCACCCAAAATCATACTAATATGGTGTCCGACGGCTACGCACCGCCAGAACAGTATTTCGCCCAAGGAAAATACACCCCCGCAACAGATGTTTACGCTCTAGCCGCGACGCTTTATACTTTGCTGACAGCACAGGTGCCGATGCCGGCAGTTTTTCGCCCCAGTCAGCCGATGGCTACACCCCGCGATTTACAGCCCCAGCTAAGTGCGGCCATCAGTCAAGCGGTGATGCGAGGGATGACTTTAGATGCTGAAAATCGCCCTGGTACTGTGGATGAGTGGCTGTCGCTGCTGCCGAATTCCCAGTCGCCGAGTACCGGGCCGACGCTGGCAGTGATGCCGGGACACGGGCCTATGATGCCTGCGGGAGCGAGAACAGCGCCTGCTGTCGTGCCTTCTGGGGCTGGGGAAAGCAAAATTTGGTTGATTTTGGGGTTGGTGGCGATCGCCCTGATTTTCGCAGGATTTGTGGGTATAGCGAGGATTTTGCTCGATCGCCAGTCCGATCGACCCGCACCCATAGCCCAGGAAAATCGCACTTCTCCCCCCGCAGAAACAAGTACGCCCGATCGCCCTTCGCCAATTCCCACACCCGAAGCAACTCCGAAACCTCGGCGAAAAACTCCAACCCCTGCGGCAATTCCCACACCCAAAGAAACTCCAGCGCCAGCGGTAGAAACTCCGCCGCCAGCGATAGAAACTCCAACGCCAGCGATAGAAACTCCAGCGCCAAAACCTTCTCCTGTGGCGGAGTCACCCAAACCTTCTCCTGTGGCGGAGTCACCCAAACCAACGGAAAAACCTGTTGAAAACCAAGCGACAGATCGATCGACCCCCACACCATCCCCCCGCGAAGAACAACCCGCAACCAGTAATCAAAAAATCCCCAGAGTACCTGGTTTTGCCGTGGGCACGCCGGAAAGTCAGATTTTAGAGCAACTGGGAAAACCAACAGACACTCAACGTAAAGGCTATTGGCCCAATACTCGTACAGCACTTTACGATTTGGTCCCCAATCGGATTACTCTCGGCTACATTTACGATCGCGATTCGGGCCAGCTAGTCCAAACAGAGGGTTCTTTTGCTCAATCTGTGGACGATTTGGTAGTGCGAACCGCGTTAAATGGGATGTTGGGGGGGGCCGATGAGAAAGTCATGGAAGGCTTCCGAGACGTGCATCAGCGCCGGAAAAGTCGGTTTACTTTTAGGAAGGGTGCGCTTAAAGGTGCGATCGAACGTAATGAGCGCGATCGAATATACATCGGCGTCTGGGACGACAATTTGCATTAACACACAGGTAGTCAGAAACCGGGTTTTTGCCAGAATATGCGCCACAACTCCCAGAAACCTATAAAAACCCGGTTTCTAAAATCCCCAATCGAAAATCCAAAATCCAAAATCCAAAATCGAGTTGACGTAATACAAAAACTTGTCTATAATAGAAAAGCTAACACGAGGGGCTGTAATGGTTTCGACAGGGTGGCGAAAGCTGCTCCGTGATGCAGGTCGAGAGGGAGTCTACTCTCGTAAATATCGGCTCAAAAAAATAGTAAATGCGAACAACATCGTTCCTTTCGCTCGCAAAGCCGTAGCTGTAGCCTAAAAACTTCTTGAGCTTGGTTTAGAGTGTATGCCGCCTAACTCCGTTAACGGTAGCATAACAACCCCCAACGGATGCCCTAGCTAAACGCTTCTAGTCGGCTAGCTGGGAAAGCAATCACTAGAAAATCCCCCCATTTGGGATAAAGATGGTTCCCGCCCCGAGGGTAAGAGGGGATAAACCTGTGAACGATCGGAAAGTTAATACCCATTTTGGACGGCAGTTCGATTCTGCCCAGTTCCATAAAAAAGGTAGCGTAAAATCAATGGTTTAAACCATTTGAAAGTTACCTTAAAGCATAAAAAGGGCAGAGAATTAATTCTCTGCCTTTTTTGTTTGGCATTCAAGAACAGGCAAGATGCCTGTTCCACAAGAAAATTGACCTTTTGTGGAACAGGCATCTTGCCTGTTGCTGACAATGGTGCAAGATCTCAGTTACAACTGACTATGGGCAAGCTGCGGAATCAGATAACTATAATTTCACCTCATCCATCGGTTCTTGGGGCCAGTCCGGCGATATACTGATATGCGGTAAAGCATTAAAAATCTTTACAAACACCCGAATCTCCAAGCCTACTCCTACTAAGGATGGGTGTAAAAATATATGCGATCGCTCAAAAGCTGGAAACATGAACCCAGGAATTGACTTACAAGGAAGTTTTGTAGAAGCCCTGATGAATTTGGGCTTACCGGCGGACATCGCCCAAGTGCTGTGGCTACCACTCCCAATGGTACTGATGGTTGTCGGTGCCGTATTCGGCGTACTAACTAGCGTCTGGCTAGAACGGAAAATCTCCGCCGCCGCCCAACAGCGGATTGGCCCGGAATTCCTCGGCCCCCTGGGAGTGCTAGCACCCGTTGCTGACGGTTTGAAGTTGGTATTCAAAGAAGACATCGTACCCGCAAAAGCTGACCCGCTGCTGTTCACCCTCGGTCCAGTAATTGTGGTAATCCCAGTTTTTCTCTCCTACCTAATCGTGCCCTTCGGAGAACATATGCTGATCGCCGATATGGGGACAGCAATATTTCTGTGGATTGCCCTATCTAGCATTCAGCCGATCGGCTTGCTGATGTCCGGCTATGCTTCTAACAACAAATACGCCCTCCTGGGAGGACTCAGAGCCGCCGCTCAATCCCTCAGCTACGAAATTCCTCTGGCTTTGGCAGTATTGGCAGTGGTGATGATGTCCAATAGCCTGAGTACGATCGACATCGTACATCAACAAGCAGGCTACGGCATCGTCGGCTGGAACGTTTGGCGACAACCTGCGGGTTTCCTGATTTTCTGGATTGCAGCACTCGCAGAATGCGAACGTTTACCCTTTGACCTTCCCGAAGCAGAAGAAGAATTGGTAGCAGGATATCAGACTGAGTATACAGGCATGAAATTTGCCTTATACTACATCGCTTCCTACGTTAACCTAGTCCTTTCTTGCCTCCTAGTAGCCGTTTTGTACCTCGGTGGCTGGGAGTGCCCGATTCCGGTCGGAGTGCTGACAAATGCCCTGGGATTGAGCGAAACAACTCCTTGGTTACAGGTAATTACGGGCACGCTCGGCATTACAATGACCTTGCTAAAAGCCTACTTTTTCCTGTTTCTGGCAGTTTTGCTGCGTTGGACTCTGCCACGAGTTCGGATCGACCAATTGCTCAATTTGGGATGGAAGTTTTTGCTTCCGGTTGCTTTAGTTAATTTGCTATTGACCGCAGCTTTGAAGCTTGCCTTTCCCTTTGCTTTTGGCGGTTAATTCATAATAGGTGACAGGTGATAAGCTGTTCGGCATTTAAACTGTCGGTGCGTAGGGGCGAATCGCCATTCGCCCGTACAAGATTTTCCGTTTCAGCGTAAGGGTTCGCGAATGCCGCACCCTACTAGCCTCTGGCAATTAGCTATTAACCAATTACCTATTATCAATTAGCAAATACCAAAAACTACAAGTACAGAGAGAGAACACGATGCTAAAATTCCTCAATCAAGTAGGCGAATACGCCAAAGAGACTGTTCAAGCTGCTAAGTATATCGGTCAAGGGCTAGCTGTGACCTTCGATCACATGAGACGCCGCCCGGTTACAGTGCAGTATCCTTACGAAAAACTGATTCCTTCCGAACGTTTTCGGGGCAGAATTCACTTTGAATTTGACAAGTGCATTTCCTGCGAAGTCTGCGTTCGGGTATGTCCGATCAACTTACCTGTAGTGGATTGGGAATTTAACAAAGAAACTAAGAAGAAACAACTCAAGCACTACAGTATCGATTTCGGAGTGTGTATCTTCTGCGGTAACTGTGTAGAATATTGTCCGACTAATTGTTTGTCAATGACAGAAGAATACGAGTTAGCCGCCTACGAACGTCATGAATTGAATTATGACAATGTGGCCCTCGGACGTTTGCCATACAAGGTTTCAGATGATCCGATGGTGACACCGTTGCGCGAATTCGCTTATTTACCGAAGGGTGCGATGGACCCTCATGAGGTTTCTAGTGGCGATCGGCGCGCAGGTCTTCGCCCAGAGGAAATTATCGAAAAATAAGTTATTGGGGCATCGGGCATCGGGCATCGGGGATGGGGAATAGTCAGTAGTTAGTAGTTAGTAGTTAGTGGTTGATGATTATTTGTTAGTAGTTTTTCTAATAACAAATAATCAGTAACAAATTTCCAATGCCCAATGCCCAATGCCCAATGCCCAATGCCCAATGCCCAATTAACAAAGGATTGAAAATTGTGAATTTAGCCGAAGGAGTTCAAATTGTTTCATTTGGCATACTGTCAGTAATGATGATTGGAGGAGCATTAGGAGTAGTGCTGTTCTCAAACATCGTTTACTCAGCTTTTCTGCTGTGCGGGGTATTTACCAGCATTGCCGGTTTGTACCTGTTGCTAAATGCCGACTTTGTAGCAGCAGCCCAGATATTGATTTATGTTGGCGCTGTTAACGTCTTGATTTTGTTTGCGATTATGTTGGTGAACAAGCGAGAAGAGTTCCGCAAAATTCCTAATGCTTGGGTGCGTCAAGTAGCAACAGCAGTGGTTTGTGGTGGTTTATTTGCGCTTTTGGGTACGATGGTAGTGTCTACTCCTTGGGCGATTGTCGCTACGACAGGTGCACCACCGGCCGAAAGCTCGATCGTAACCATAGCCAAACACTTCTTCACAGACTATCTGTTGCCATTCGAGTTAGCATCACTATTTTTGTTAATGGCAATGGTAGGAGCAATTGTGTTAGCCCGCCGCGATTTCTTCCCCGATGAATTGGCAAACAAGCTATCTGAAACACCAGCTTTTAGTTTGCCAGAAAGACCTCGCGAATTAGTTTCTGCCGGAGACGCTTCTTCACCAGAATCTAAGTAATATTATACTGGTTCTCAGCCAGAGACTGGGAACCACTTAATTGCCTTTCTTCACTTTGGAATTCTTCCGACTGACCTCCGTTACATCCGTTACATCCGTTACAGAATCCGCTGCCGAACTTCCTTCTTACTTAAATTTATGCAACTACAACTCCAGTATTTCCTGTTATTAGCCGCTGCACTTTTCTGTATTGGTATTTACGGTTTGATTACCAGCCGAAATGCAGTGCGCGTGTTAATGTCGATCGAGTTGATGCTGAATGCTGTCAATCTTAATTTGATGGGTTTCTCCAATTATCTCGATCCCGTACAGATTAAAGGTCAAGTATTTACCGTGTTTGTAGTGACGGTAGCCGCTGCTGAGGCTGCGGTAGGTTTGGCAATTGTGTTAGCGATTTATCGCAACCGCGATACCGTAGACATGGAAGAATTTAATTTGCTGAAGTGGTAATTAGTCAGTTGGCCATAGGGAGAGAGGCATTGGTGTCAAATCAAGACCAAAGAAACCGGGTTTTTTACCAAATTTGCGTGTCGTTACCAAGAATCTTGCAAAAACCCGGTTTCTGGCCACCCACCCGTGAGTTCAAAGAAGTTTCTGACTACCCGTGAACTCGAAGAAACCGGGTTTTTTATCAAATTTGCGTGTCGTTACCAAGAATCTTGCAAAAACCCGGTTTCTGACTACCCATGAACAGTCAACCAATCAACATTCAACAAAAAAAAGATGCTACCCTCAATCGAGGGCAGCTATTCAAGTAAAGCATTTTATTGTCTCTCAAAACTTCTGGATTAACCGTTAATCAACCTTCTGATGTTCCCGACTTATTCGGTAATTGCAAATCATCAGGATCGACATAATGACAAACTGCTTTGTCTATACAAATCAAAGCCCAACCAGACTTATCAATGCTCATCAGTTTGTAGGAGGCTGGCTGAATGAAGAAACCTTTGTGATTGCGAGTTGCTGGTTTGATATTAACGTTGTTCTCAGTGCTCATAGTCTTAAAACTCCTGGTACTGTTTGTTAACTAAGCTTGTATTCCGCTGGGCGGATTGCTGAATCCTCTAAGTCTTCAAATACTAGCACTGCATTCCTGAGATTTCCATAAAGTTATTTATTGATTTATTACGACATCGTAATAAATCCCAAAGCCGATTTCTGCGATCCCCGCATCAAAATCGGCTTTTTTTCGTGGTTAAGGCTCAAACAGCCATTGCTGAATGCGGGTGAGACTCTTCCAATCGGGTTTTCTGCTTAACCCATCTTCAAAGTTCTTTTTAACTTCTTCTAGTAACTCTTCCGAAGCCATCAGGAGTTGCTGAGTTACTTCTACATGAGGCCGCACGCCTTTTTCTTTGAGATCCAGGATTGCTATTGCTAGGTTAATCCGCGCTTGGGGGTCGTGAGGGTTCAATTTAACGGCGGTTTTCGCTGCTTTTTGAGCTGATGAGGGTTTATCTTCCAATAGGTAAAGCCACGCGAGGCTAGCCCAAGCATTGCCATTTTTCGGCGCTTTCAGGCACACTTCTTTGAAGACGGGAATCAAATCTTTGGGGGCTTCACCTGCTTGGTAGCGATCGAAACCGTCTTTAAACAATTCTTCAGGGGTCATTCGATTTTGGATTTTGGATTTTGGATTTTGGATTGAAAAGGGCATTGGGCGATTAACAATTGTTTGCCCGATGCCCTATTTTCAGGTTTATGTAGAAAAAGAACTGCCGCAGCCGCAAGTTTGAGTCGCGTTGGGGTTGGTAAACTGAAAGCCGCCGCCGATCATGGCGTCGCTGAAATCAAGTACCAAACCGTAGAGATAGAGGATGCTTTTGCGATCGCACACTACCTGAAAGCCTTCGTAATCGAACACTTCATCGTCAGATTTGACAGTGCTGGGGTCTGCGAAATCCATTACATAGGACATACCAGAACAGCCACCCTGCCGCACTCCTACGCGCAAACAGAGGTCTTTGCCTTGCTTTTCTCTGAGGCCTAAAACTTGACGGACTGCGGAGTCCGTCATTTGAATGCCCCGCTTTTGTGAAATGGCTTGAGTCATTGCTGTGCCGAACTCCTAATACTGTTCAATGCTAAGAGTTTCATCTTATCAGTCCATTGTACAGGACTGTTGGATCTTCGGGTGTTGAGAAGAGCTCTTGTCCCCCCGTTTCCCCATAGGGTTTATGATTGAGAAGCAGCGGTTGACCCTTAGTGGGGCACCGCAACCATGCTTCACCCAACGGGCTTACTCTAATGGCAGCGCTGAATCGCTCTACTCTTCGTCGGCTACAAAAATTACCTCAAATTCCCAGCGTGTGGGAGGGCGATCGCCGACCCTTGTCTAATGCTGACTCACACATGATCGTAGAGGACGATGACATCCTAGAAGATGGTGGCGAGTGCATTCTCTGGGTGGATGGCTCTGAAGGCGTCGTGAGGGCTATGGATATGGTAGGCCCTGATGCTGGCCCAGAGGCGATCGTCCGGGCCCTGCTACGCGCTATGGAACATCCCCAAAGTCCCTCTCCCGCAGTTCGTCCTCAAAAAATCGTAGTCAAAAACCGGGAAATTCAATTTTATCTGCGGGGTGTACTTCAAGATTTAGGAATTGCGATCGACCACGTGCCCGAATTGCCCCTAATTGACGAAATATTTCGGGGAATGGAAGAGGTTGCAGTCAACAGACCTCCTGAATTACCGCCTCAGTATGCGGATGTTCTCATGGAAAAAGCTGCTCAAATTTGGCATGACTCTCCGTGGCAGACTTTGAGAGAACATCAAATTATATCTATTGAAATCAATCAATGGGATGTCGCCAGCCTCTACGTGTCAGTATTGGGCCAGGGCAGAATGGATTACGGAATTTTGCTATATCGTTCCCTAGAATCCTTGAAGCGGTTTCGAGAGCGAGTTGTAAACGATGATTCTTTTGAAGATTTAGAACAGGCTTTTTTAGGGCAAGACTGCTTGTTTCTCACCTTTGAAAGTGTCGCAGAAATTGATGAGGATGACGAGGAAGAAATTGATTTAGCCGATTTAGATCCATCGGAAATTGAACCGAACTTTGGCAATTTGCATCCTTTAGAAGGTTTGCGATCGATTCTTTACGAAGAAGAAGCCCTAACGATGTTAGTTGCTCTCGAAGCATTGCACCGCTTTTTCCGCAGTAGTCGTCGCAAACTTACAGCAGAAACATTTCCGACTCTCAGCAGCCGCTACCGCATCCCCATTCCGCAGCCTGACGGGGAAGCTCAGCAGATATCTGTCAAAGTTTCAACAATGCCAGATGTCTCCGACGAATTGTTGAAAATGCTCGAAGATGATGATGACGATGACGATGATGATGACGAATTTGAAATGCCCTTGCTGCGGGACGATTTAGTACCACCAAATTCATTTTTGAGTCTCGGTGTCATACCTTGGACAACGGTAGATTTTCTGCGCGGAAATGCCCAGTTTTATCAAGGTGCAGAAGGTGATATTAGTCCGAATGGAGATGGTTTACCCGTGGTGATGATTCAAACTTCAAATCCGAAGGCAAAAACGATGATTCAGGATTTGCAGGAAGCTGGAGGAGTCAAGGCAATTTGCTTTAATCCAGGGGAAGATCCGTTTCAAGAAGAGCAGTACGATTTGGGTATTTTGCAAGCTAAAAATGGCGATTTGTATTTGTTTGGAGAGTTTAATGAAGATGATCCGGTACATCAGGAAGCGCGCAAAAAATGGGAACGTCGCTGTCAATCAACGAAGGGTTGGTGTGGTTTGGTGATTGCTAAAGGGTTGATGGGTGCTTCTCGTGGTCAGCCTCAGTTTAAGGATATGATCGCTTTGTTTGAGGTGCGCTGGGTGTCTGCTAAAGAGTTGGGAATTGGGCCACTTCAATTGATGCCGATGTTTTGAAATTAGTTAACTGTTGACGGTTGACAGTTAACTGTTGACGGTTGATTGTTGACGGTTGGCGGTTGTTATAGCCTTTCTCAGGTAGATGAGGTACAGGGTAATGGGGCATCGGGCATCGGGCATCGGGCATTACCAATTACTAATTACCTATTACCAATTCTCGATCGTACCTCATCTTTCTGAGAAAGGCTATAGTTGGCAGTTGTTAATCGCTTGCTGAGCCTAATAACTAATAACCAATAACAAATAACCAATAACATTATTCAACAGTCAGCAGTCAGCAGTCAACAGTCAACAGTCAACAGTCAACAGTCAACAGTCAACAGTCAACAGTCAGCAGTCAACAGTCAACATTCATTTTTTTTAAATTTGAATTATTCAGGAGAATGATTATGTCAAATGCTACTCAAAAGCGAGAAGTATTGGTTGCCCTTGATGCCGAATTTGCAGATAAAATCGACCAACTTACGGATAATTGGACGGAGGCGATCGAACAAGCTCTCCGTCTATGGTATGCCAAGAAAATCGAAGATAAGTTGCGGAATTTTTATGAAAAGCGCAGCCAAGAAGATATTGAGTTTGAGGAAGATTGGGCAACATTTGCTCAGTCACAAATGGAATAAATTTTAATAGAGGAAGGTCTTTGATATAATGACAGAAGCTTAAATCATATTTCTGATATTCTCAAATTTGTTACTAAGCATCAGCCCAAAGAAACCAGGTTTTTTACCTAATCTGTCGGCTACAAGGAAGGATTGAAGTAAAAAAAACCGGTTTCTGACCATCGGTGCGTCCAAGACTACAACTTTAATATTCCCAATATTCTCAAATTTGTTACAATTTGTAAAAATACTGTAAAGGATAAGTAAAATGCGGGTTGCGATCGCAGGTGCGGGACTGGCTGGAATGACCACAGCCGTTGATTTAGTGGATGCTGGCCACGAAGTAGAAATTTTTGAATCTCGTCCCTTTGTCGGCGGTAAAGTGGGTAGTTGGGTAGATCCCGACGGTAATCACGTTGAAATGGGTTTGCACGTATTCTTCGGCTGCTATTATAACTTATTTGCGCTGATGAAAAAAGTGGGAGCATTTGATGATTTACTGCTCAAACAACACGTCCACACTTTTATCAATCGAGGTGGCGAAACTGGTAGTTTAGATTTTCGGTTTCCTGTCGGTGCTCCTTTGCACGGATTGAAGGCATTTTTCACTACATCTCAGCTATCGGTACAGGACAAAATTCAAAATTCGATCGCCTTGGGAACTAGCCCGATCGTCCGAGGTTTGATAGACTTTGATGGAGCAATGAAAACCATCCGCAATTTGGATAAAATCAGTTTTGCTGACTGGTTCCGCAGCCACGGCGGCAACCAAAACTCGCTCAAAAGGATGTGGAATCCGATCGCCTACGCACTGGGTTTTATCGACACTGAAAATATTTCTGCCCGGTGTATGTTGACAATCTTTCAATTCTTTGCTACCAAAACAGAAGCATCAATGATGCGAATGTTGGCTGGTTCTCCCAGTGAATATTTGCACAAACCAATTGTGGAATATTTGGAAAGCAAAGGAACGAAAATTCACACGCGGCGCAGAGTCCGAGAAATTCAGTTTCAAGAAGGTGCAGAAACTCGCGTAACGGGTTTGGCAGTAGCTAGCGGTGAAACGGAAGAAATTATTACTGCTGATGCCTATGTTTTTGCGTTAGATGTGCCGGGAATTCAGAAAATATTGCCCCCAGCTTGGCGAAAATGGTCGGAATTTGACAATATTTATAAGTTGGATACTGTACCAGTTGCGACAGTGCAATTGCGCTTTGACGGCTGGGTAACAGAATTGGAAGATGAAGCGAAGCGCAAACAGTTAAGTCATGCTGTGGGAATCGATAATTTGCTATATTCCGCAGATGCAGATTTTTCTTGTTTTGCTGATTTGGCGCTGACGAGTCCCAAGGATTATTATAAGGAAGGAGAAGGTTCTCTGTTACAGTTGGTGTTGACTCCTGGTGATCCGTTTATCAAACAGAGCAATGAGGCGATCGCGCAACACGTACTAAAACAAGTTCAGGATTTATTTCCATCAGCACGGGAATTAAACATGACTTGGTACAGTGTAGTTAAGTTGGCTCAATCTTTGTATCGCGAAGCACCGGGTATGGATGTTTATCGACCAGCTCAAAAAACGCCGATCGCCAATTTATTTCTAGCAGGAAGTTACACTCAGCAAGATTATATTGATAGCATGGAAGGAGCAACTCTTTCAGGCCATCAAGCGGCTAAGGCAATTCTCGAAGCTTACAGTCATTAGTCATTGTTTCTCTCGATTCGATCCCCCCTAACCCCCCTTAATAAGGGGGGGACAAGATTCCGATCAAAGTCCCCCTTATTAAGGGGGATTTAGGGGGATCTAGACTCGACAACAAACGAGAAATCTAAAATCTAAAATCCCATGACTGACTGGTTAGAACATAGCGTACAAGTAGAAGTAGAAATTCCCATCGAATTAGCGTGGAAACTTTGGTCTGACTTAGAGCAATTACCGCGCTGGATGAAGTGGATTGAATCAGTTCAGATTCTCGAAGATAACCCGGAATTGTCTCGCTGGAAACTAGCCACTGGTGGCTTGGAATTTAGTTGGCTTTCTCGGATTATCAAATTAGTCCCAAATCAGATTATGCAGTGGGAATCGGTGGACGGTTTGCCAAATCGAGGTGCGGTGCGGTTTTACGATCGCAAAAACAGCAGCATTGTCAAACTAACGGTAGCCTATGGAATTCCCGGCTGGCTGGCGAAATTGATGGACAATTCCTTTGTGGGGCGCGTTGTTGAATCAACACTTCAGGCAGATTTAGAGAGGTTTAAAGAATATGCTTTGAAAGTTAAGGCGACATCTTAGCCAGAAGTATTGAAAAGTTAAAAATTAAGACGTGAAGGTCGATCGCCCTTTTGCCTCAGTATCATAGAAATATGCTGCCGAGCCTTTGCCAATTATGAGTTACTGCCTAAATCCCGCTTGTCAAAACCCCCAAAATGCCGATCGCACCCAATTTTGCCTGAATTGCGGTGCTAAACTATTGCTCAGAGAGCGTTACCGCGCCCTTAAACCCCTGGGGCGAGGCGGTTTTGGCCGCACTTTTTTAGCCGTAGATGAGGACAAACCCTCCAAACCCCGCTGCGCCATCAAACAATTTTTCCCCTTATCTCAAGGTACTAGCAGCGCCGAGAAAGCAGCAGAATTATTCAACCGAGAAGCAGTGCGATTAGATGAGTTGGGAAAACACCCGCAAATTCCTGAATTGCTGGCGCACTTTCAGCAGGAACGCTATCAGTATTTGGTGCAGGAATTTATCGAAGGTCAAAATTTACAGCAAGAATTAGCTCGGACTGGGCCCTACAACGAAAATCAGATTCGTAGTTTGCTCAATGATTTATTGCCAGTATTAGAATTTGTACACTCGCGCAGTGTAATTCACCGAGATATTAAACCACCAAATATTATCCGCCGCCGTCTTTCTGAATCTTCAATTATTTATACTTACCCAACATTAACGGGGGAATTAGTTTTAGTTGATTTTGGGGCGGCAAAAGTTGTCGAACCTTCGATAGATATCGGTACTGTCATCGGTTCTCCCGAATTTGTCGCGCCGGAACAAATTCGAGGTCAAGCGGTTTATGCCAGCGATTTGTATAGTTTGGGAGTAACTTGCATTTATTTGCTGACTCAAGTATCTCCTTTTGATTTGTTTGATATCAATCAGGATACTTGGGTTTGGCGAGACTTTTTGAAGGTTCAATTTGATCCGAAATTAGGTCGTATCCTTGACAAAATGATCGAAGCAAGTCTCAGTCGTCGCTACAAATCTGTGGCTGAGGTACTCCAAGATTTGCCACCGCAGCAGAGGGCGGGCACGGGGGCACCGCCCCTACAAAGGCCTGTAATTCCTGTGCAGAATTCACTACCGCCAACGGTTGCAGGCACTATTATACCTGTGCCACAGGTGCTGCGGGTTGTGCCGGCACACGCGCCCACTTGGAGGTGCGTTCATACTTTGGTAGGGCATTCCAATGCTGTCACGTCGGTAGCTTTCAGTCCTGATGGCAAAACCTTAGCCAGTGGTAGCGAGGATAAGACGATTGAGATGTGGAAGTTGGACGCGGGAAAGCGGTGGTACACTCTCACGGGTCATTCTGACTGGGTGACTTGTGTGGCTTTTAGTCCTGATGGCCGGACTTTGGCTAGTAGTGGCCGCGATAAAACTATTCACATTTGGGATTTGAATAAGGGTAAGTGGTGGTACGCTTTGACTGGTCATTCTGACAGGGTTTCTGCTGTGGCGTTTAGCCCGAATGGTCAGGTTTTGGCTAGCAGTAGTCGGGACAAGACGGTGCGGTTGTGGAATTTGAATAAGGGTAGATGGATGTCTACTTTGATTGGTCACGCTGAGGGGGTGGAAGCAGTGGCTTTTAGTCCTGATGGGGAGTTTTTGGCTAGCGGTAGTCGGGACAAGACTTTGCAGTTGTGGGATTGGCAGGCTGGTAAGTCGCTTTGTACTTTAGCAGATCATGGGGATTGGGTGCGATCGCAGGTTTTTGGTCCGATTTCTGCTGTTCTCCCCACTGGTCTGACCCCCCCCAACCCCCCCTTGGTAAGGGGGGGAGTAGGAGGAGGGTCGATTTTGGTTAGTGGGAGTCGCGACGGTACGGCGAAACTGTGGCGGGTGGATGCAGAAGGACAAGGTACGCTGCTACGGAGTTTCAGGGATAATTCTGGGGATGTTTTGTGTGTGGCTTTGGGCCCGGATGGAAAGGTGTTGGCTAGTGGCAGTAAGGATGGCACGATTTATTTGTGGGATGCTGAGGGCGGGGGTTTGCTGGAGATTCTGTCTGGCCACGGTGGGGAGGTTTTGTCGGTGGCGTTTAGCGCGGATGGGGGTAGTTTGGCTAGCGGTGGGGGCGATCGAACTGTGAAGATTTGGCGGGCGATCGGGAGTTAGGGGAAATTTAATTTTTATGCTTGACAGGCGATCGAATGTTGTGCTACATTAGGAATTCGTGAGGACGCATAGCTCAGTTGGTTAGAGCACTACGTTGACATCGTAGGGGTCACTGGTTCGAGTCCAGTTGTGTCCATGATTTTCCTACATAGGGTTTGCTGAATAATCGATCGCAAACGAAGAACAGGAGCGATCGATATATTCAAACTCAACTAAACATAGGTTTTTCTGTATCGATTCCACTCTAGTTGTGCAGGAGTTTTTGGAAATATTGAGTCAGAAATAAGTATGAAAAGACGATTATTCATCATCGTTGTCTGACTCTTGCATCATCTCTACTAACAGTCGCATCGTTACTGTATAAACATCTCGTCTATCCCCTTCTTTGCGCCGTCCTATTCCCACTACAACAACTAGCACTCGATCTTGTATAATTTGATAAATAATTCGGTAACGCTGACCTACAGCACGGATACTGCGATAGCCAGTCAACTCTTCTGATAAAGCTTTCCCTTGCTTTTCTGGCTCCTGCTTAAGTTTCTCCAATCTTGCTAAGAGTAATTGTTGCTCCCGCCGATCTTTGATTTCAGAAAATAGTTGCCGCGCTTGTGCAGTCAAAATAACTTGATATTCTACAGGCTCCATTTTTCAGTGCTGTCAAAGTTTTAAATCTGCTTTTAACTGTTGTAAGTCTATTGTTTCTCCCCTCTGGACTTGTTGAATGCCCGATCGCAAATCAGCCATAAATTCCCGATCGGAGAGAATTTCTATGGTTTCTAACAGAGATTCAAATTGTTTAAAACTGAGCGCAATAATTGCCGGTTTCCCATCCTTAGTGATGATAGCTGGCTCTGTTGCTAAGTCATCGGGCCACTTTGGCAGTTGTTGTTGCGCTTCTGTAATTGTCAGGTATTTTGGCATATTTGCAATTTAGTTTTTATGATGATCAATTCTCACCACTTTTATTATAGCACAATCACTCTGTTTTTAAGCTAGCAATCTGTTGAGCAAACCACATAGCTGCACTGCCATTTGTTTCTGCATTCAAACGTTCCAAAGTTTGATTCAATAAAGAAATTGGCAGCCCTGAAAGTGCGGTAGAAGTTTCGCATTCCTGATACTTGCCGTTTGACTGCAACTGAAAGGCAAAAACTCGCAAACCTTTAACGTCAATTACCCAATATTCAGGAATCCCCAAATCGGCATAGAGATATTTTTTTTCGTCTAAGTCTATTGTTAAAGTTGTGTCAGCAATTTCGCCTACTAAATTTGGAACTCGCCACTGTTTTAAATTAATGTAACGCCGTTCTCCTGCTTGCCAAGTTGGGTAATCGCTACCTATGTAAATCATTAAATCTGGCGAAGCAGCTTGCTTTTTCGGTTTTTCCAGCAAGCAGCCACCGAGGGAACTGTATATCAGTCCTGGTGCTTGACTAAACCAGATATAAAATAACATGGTGAACAAGTTATTGATGCTGGCGTGATTGATTCCTTCTTTTCCCATATCAATGACTAAAAGCCGATCGCAATTAAAGAACAATCCGATATTATCATTTTTGCGATCGTCGCGAACAGCCAGGTAGTCTTCCCAAGTCGCGGTTGTCCATTGGGATGAAGTTGCTGTAATATTCGTCTCGATAATTGTCGCAATTGAGGCTGTCATGGCAGTTGCTAGGATTTTTAAATTATTTTATTTATACTTTAGCAAATAAGGTGGGCATTGCCCACCTTACTCTTAGTCTCGCGTTGTACGGACTTTATATCAAATCCGGTTGCATCCTCCTGGTATGGGCGGGGCGGGTTTATAAGATTTGTCGATGCCGATCAAACATCTCGGCGAACCCGCCCCTTGTATCTTAAAAGAGTGAATCAGTCGATCGCCACGTCATAGATTTAATCATACCGACAATCAGGCGATCGAGCCGACAATCAGGCGATCGTACCGATCATCAGGCGATCGTACCGATCATCAGGCGATCGTACCGATCATCAGGCGATCGTACCGACAACCAGTCGATTGTACCGACAACCAGTCGATCGTACCGATCATCAGGCGATCGTACCGACAACCAGTCGAT
>NZ_NXIB02000129.1 GCF_002412335.2 Tychonema bourrellyi FEM_GT703 | reverse complement strand
ACTGATGCTTAAAAGACTAGCCACCGCGTAAAAAGATCTCAAATGGGTTCTATAGGTGCTGATAGTTGATAGCTTAATAGTTATATAAAATTGTAGTGAGACAACTTGAAATCCAAAATAGCACAGCAATTTAACAATTACAAGCAAAAACTATAAAATTTAACACAAATAAAATACAAAGATCCCCGACTTCGCAGAAGTTGCCGGGGATCTCAAACAACGTTTTAGGCGTTAATATCCAGTTCGCGCACCAAAAAAGCCCATTCATCAGCCAATTCTTCAATCACTTTCGCAGTGGGTTTACCAGCACCATGTCCCGCCTTAGTTTCAATGCGAATCAACACCGGGTTTTCCCCACCGTGCATTTCTTGCAAAGCAGAAGCAAATTTAAAGCTGTGGGCCGGAACTACGCGATCGTCATGATCCGCCGTTGTAATCATTGTCGCCGGATAAACCGTACCCGGTTTGAGATTGTGGAGGGGAGAATAGCCGTAAATTGTCGGAAATTCCCCTGCATTTTCGGAAGAACCATATTCCGAAGTCCAGGCCCAACCAATGGTAAACTTGTGGAAGCGCAACATATCCAGTACACCAACAGCGGGCAGTGCTGCACCGAATAACTCAGGTCGCTGAGTCATACAGGCCCCCACTAATAAGCCGCCATTACTGCCACCTGCGATCGCCAATTTAGCCGGCTGCGTGTATTTATTTGCGATTAACCATTCCGCCGCACTGATAAAGTCATCAAACACATTTTGTTTGTTCAACTTTGTCCCTGCTTGGTGCCATGCTTCACCGTACTCGCCACCACCGCGCAAACAGGCTGTGACATAAACTCCACCCATCTCCAACCAGACGACTCTGCTAACCGAAAAACTCGGAGTTAGCGATATGCCAAAACCGCCATAGGCATAAAGGTAAGTCGGGTTATTGCCATCTAGCTGCAAACCTTTTTTGTGAGTGATAAACATCGGTACTTGGGTACCATCTTTGCTCGGATAAAATACTTGTTTTGTCTCGTAATCATCCGGGTTAAAATCTACCTTGGGCTGGCGATAAATTGTGCTTTCATCTGTCAGCATATTGTAGCTGTAAATGGTGTTTGGTGTGGTGAAACTGGTGTAAGCATAAAAAGTTTCAGTTTCGTGCCGCTTGCCACCGAATCCTCCCGCTGAACCGATTCCCGGCAAGGCTATTTGTCGCACGAAAGAGCCATCTAAATTGAAGATTTTAAGTTGGGTATAGGCATCTTTCAGGTAGGAAGTGACAAATTGATTATTGAGGATGCCAATGCCTCCGAGAGTTTCGGCTGCTTCGGGGATAATTTCTGTGAACCCCCCCTGAATCCCCCCCTTAGTAAGGGGGGGCGACGGGGGGGTTTCATCGCCAGCGAGGGATGAGGGAGGAGGGTTGTTGATGTCGATCGCAATTACGCGGCCCAGTGGTGCATTCAAGTCTGTTTGGAACCAGAAAACAGAGCCTTCATTGTCGATTAAATTGTACTCCGCCTCAAATTCGCTAATTAATTCTACGACTGCGGATTCTGGTGCAGTTAAATCCTTGTAAAAAATCAGATTTTTTGTTTCAGTTCCCTGCCAAACTGATATAATTAGATATTTGCCATCTTCAGTAACGCCACCACTAAATCCCCATTCTTTTTGGTCTGGGCGATCGTAAATTAAGACATCTTCAGATTGGGCAGTTCCCAGACGGTGATAAAACAGTTTTTGGTAATAGTTAACATCTTCATGTTTACTTTTTTCGTTTGGTTCATCGTAGCGACTATAAAAAAAGCCTTGACCGTCATGAGTCCAAGCTGCGCCTGAAAATTTCACCCACTTTAAATGGTCAGATAAATCGGCACCTGTTTCGATATCACGGATTTTCCATTCCTGCCAATCCGAGCCGGAAGTTGACAAACCATAGGCCATGAATTTGCCATCTTCGCTGATAGCTATGCCACCCAAAGCAACGGTTCCGTCTTCCGAGAGAGTGTTGGGGTCAATTAATACTTTCGGTTCGCCATCGAGGGATGTTAAAGTGTAGAGTATGGATTGGTTTTGTAGACCATCATTCTTGTAGTAGAAATATCGATCGCCTTCTTTGAAAGGTATACCATATTTCTCGTAATCCCAAAGCTGAGTCAGTCGCTGTTTGATTTTTTCCCGCGCCGGAATTTCCTTCAGATAGCCGAAGGTGACTGCATTTTGGGCTTTCACCCAAGCTTGGGTTTCCTCAGAGTCGGGGTTTTCCAGCCATCTGTAGGGGTCGGATACTGGGATGCCGTGGTAATCGTCGGTTTGGTCGATTTTGCGGGTTGTGGGGTAGCTGAAAGCGCGATCGAATTTAGCCATGATTTTTCACTCTCGGTAACTTTGCTTAATTTAACTTTTTATCTGTTCCTAGTCCGCGGAGGCGGACTTCGTTTGTGTAGACGCGGTTTCAACCGCCGAATAATATCACAAAACTAATCCAACTCTCTCCTCCCTTCCAAAGCGCGGGCCAAAGTCACCTCATCAGCATATTCCAAATCTCCCCCCATCGGCAAACCAAAAGCAATTCGTGTCACCCGCGTAAAAGGTTTCAATAAACGGCCAACATAAAGCGTAGTAGTCTCACCTTCCACACTCGGACTAATCGCAATAATTACTTCATCAATCTTCTGCTGACTGACGCGCCTGACTAACGGTTGAATGTTCAATTGTTCCGGGCCAATTCCATCCATCGGCGAAATCACACCGCCGACAACATGATATTTGCCGCGATATTCCCGCGTTTTTTCCAAAGCAATAACATCGCGGGATTCGGAGACTACGCAAATAGTAGAATTGTCGCGGTTGGGATTGGCACAAATTTCGCAAACAGGTTCAGCAGATAGGTGAAAGCATACCTGACAAAAACCGACTTGCTGTTTGGCATCAATCAAGGATTGAGCGAGAATTTGCACTTCTTCGTGGGGGCGTTTTAAAATATGCAAAGCGAGTCGCTGGGCACTTTTTGGGCCGATGCCCGGTAAGCGCTGCAATTGTTCGATTAAACGGGCTAAGGGTCTAGTATACATTAAACTCGACGGTAATTTGTAAGCTCATTTCCGGTGGATTGGTTCTTGTATGATTTGCGCGATGTAGGGGCGGGTTTTACCAACCATCTATGTTGAAAACTAAGTATCTCATAAACCAGCCCCGCCCTACTAATTTACCCTCCACTAATTTTAGCTTTATAGCCTAACTTTGTGAGAATTTCTAGCAGTTTTTGCTTGTGTTCGCCTTGAATTTCGATTTCGTTATCTTTGACAGTGCCACCAGTACCGCATTGAGCTTTTAGCTGCTTTGCTAAATTTGCTAATGTTTCGGGTTTTCCCTGAAAGCCGCTGATGACTGTAACTGTTTTGCCGCCTCGTCCTTTTCGGGATGCTTCGATTTTTAGGTTTTGTTGATTTGGGGGGATTTCTTGTATCCCTCGTTGGAGGGCGGCGGAGTTGTCAACATTGCCAAATTCGGAGTAAACGATTCGTTTTTCTGATTGATTATTGGAATTGGAGTTTTTGGGTTTTGATGTACTCATAGTAGTTTGGTGTTTGGAGATTTTCTGTGGGTGGGGGCGGGTTTATTGAGATTGTTTGCAGGATTTTAAATTGTTGGTGAACCCGCCCCTACAGCAGTTGATTCTTTGGTGGCTGATCGGACATTCCCCGGTTTTGATTGAATTATATCGTGTTCTGACTACGATAGTTAGTTGCCTGCTGAATGTACTCCTAATCGCCCTATGATATAAATTGCCGATCGACTGTGATAAAATTATGGAAGTACAACCCAGGGAAATTCGTAACTACCTGAGATCAGATGGAACAGATCCTTTTGAAGATTGGTATAATTCGCTCCGGGATACCACCGGCAAAAACAAGATTCGATTAAGGCTTAAGCGAGTCATGACTGGTAATCTAGGAGATTGTAAGTCCGTGGGAGAAGGAGTTTTTGAACTCAAAATTGACTTTGGGCCTGGGTATAGGCTTTACTTTGGACAAGTCGGGCTGACAATTGTAATTCTACTAATCGGTGGAGATAAAAGCACTCAAGAGCGAGATATTGGCAAAGCTATTCAATATTGGAGAGATTATGAACAACGTGAAAGCACCAACGAGTAGAAGTTACCAAGAATTGCTGATTGCATCTCTGAGAAATGCCCAAGAAGCAGCAGGTTATATCGAGGTGACATTGACAGAAGCAAGCGATGAACCTAAATTGCTTCAGATGGTACTCAAAGATGTTATAGATTCTCGGCTTAAGTTCCACAATTTATCGGAGTCGGCTAAACTTCAATGGGAAAAGCTTGATAAAATGCTGACAGCAAGTTCCGGTTCGGAAATTTACTGTTTTGTAGAGTTGCTGGAAGCGTTGGGTTTTAAATTAGGAATTACTGTGGAAGATGGTGAGTTGGGTGGTGACTCGGAATCGATGATTGAGGAATCAAAGTTATCGCGGGAAACAGCTAATTTATAGCTGATTGTAGCTTTTTATAGATCGCACATGAGGTTAATCTAGATTATCGGTTGTGTGGGGGCGGGTTTATCTAGATTGTTTGTTGGTATTAAATATTATTCGTAAAACCCGCCCCTACATGACCTGTAGGGGCGGGTTTTACAAATAGTCTACGTGGGAAACCAAAAATATAATAAACCCGCCCCCGTCCAAGGACAAAATTGCGTTGGATTAGCAAGAACAGAATTTATAATTGTTAAGTTTCCATTCAATTAGTTTCCCCAGCGAGTGGGGAGTGTTCAGAGATCGCGATGGGCGACTGGGATTGCGTGATGTTTCCATTCAATTAGTTTCCCCAGCGAGTGGGGACCCCTGCATTATACACCCCATACACCGCAGTGTGTCCAAAGGCCATTTGCGAGGGATAGCAAATTTGTACCTCCAAACAAGCTGTCACCCACAATAAAAATCGCTGAAACCCTTACATAGCAATATATCGAAGGCTAGAACCAACTTCCGCCATCCCAGCGATTTCTGCCATCCCTCGCAAAAATACCCGATCGCCCACCGCCCCGCCCCATCCACTAGATATAATAAAATCTGTCCCATTATCCCCACAAAGTCCGTGACAGTCACACCCCTGCGTCTCACCACCGAAACCACCACCGCCCAACGCCCCGACTCCCTCGGTAGATTTGGCAAATTCGGCGGCAAATACGTCCCCGAAACCCTCATGCCGGCTTTATTTGAACTCGAAGCCGCTTTCCACAAATACCGCAGCGAACCCGAATTTCAACAGCAACTCCAAGGATTACTCAAAGATTATGTCGGCCGCCCCAGCCCCTTATATTTCGCCGAACGCCTCACGGAGCATTATGCTAAACCAGACGGGAGTGGCGCGCAAATTTACCTCAAACGCGAAGATTTAAACCACACTGGTGCTCACAAAATTAACAATGCTTTGGCTCAAGCATTGCTAGCAAAACGCATGGGCAAAAAACGAGTAATTGCCGAAACTGGTGCTGGTCAACATGGCGTTGCTACTGCTACAGTTTGCGCTCGTTTCGGTATCGAATGCGTTGTCTACATGGGCGTTCACGACATGGAAAGACAGGCTTTAAATGTGTTTAGAATGCGCTTGATGGGAGCGGAAGTTCGGGGTGTTTCAGCGGGTACTGGAACTCTCAAAGATGCTACTTCCGAAGCGATTCGCGATTGGGTAACAAATGTCGAAACAACTCATTACATTCTCGGTTCCGTAGCGGGGCCCCATCCTTACCCGATGATGGTGCGCGATTTCCATGCGATTATCGGTCAAGAAACCCGCGCTCAGTGTCAGGAAAAGTGGGCTGGTTTGCCGGATATCTTATTAGCTTGTGTGGGCGGCGGTTCTAATGCTATGGGTCTTTTCCACGAGTTTGTTGGGGAAGAAACTGTGCGGTTAATTGGTGTTGAAGCGGCGGGCGAAGGTGTGGAAACTGATAAACACGCGGCTACTTTGACTAAGGGAACTGTGGGTGTTCTGCACGGGGCGATGAGTTATTTGTTGCAGGATAATGAGGGCCAAGTAATCGAGCCGCATTCGATTAGTGCGGGTTTGGATTATCCTGGTGTGGGGCCGGAACATAGTTATTTGAAGGATGTTGGTAGGGCTGAATATTACAGTGTGACTGATGCACAAGCTTTGGATGCTTTTCAGCGGCTGTCGCAGTTGGAGGGGATTATTCCGGCTTTGGAAACTGCTCATGCGATCGCCTTTTTGGATACTCTTTGTCCGCAGTTGACAGGTAATCCGCGCATTGTGCTGAACTGTTCTGGACGCGGTGATAAGGATGTGCAGACTGTGGCGAAGGTTCTGAATATCTAGTTTAACGGAATTTTGGGCGATCGCACTGTAGGTTGGGTTGAGGAACGAAACCCAACACTCTTTATATAGTGTAGATGTTGGGTTTCGCGATCGCTCAACCCAACCTACGGTATCAAGTTTCGCGATCGCGAAACCCAACCTACGATATCAAGTTTATTTCTTGTTCTAAGTAATGTACAAACCTTTGGTTCTGATGTCCCTGGGATTCCTAGCAATCCTACCTAATTGCGCTCAAATCATTCCTACACAATCGCCCCCACAAATTCCGATGAATACTAATCTTGCTTCCACTTCAATTACTGACTTAGAAAAAGCGGTTAATCAACAGATTAATCAATATCGAGCATCCAAGAAATTGCCGCCGCTGAGTGTCGATCCGCGAATTAGTCAGCAAGCCAAGATTCACAGCGAAAATATGGCGAGTGGGAAGGTTAAGTTTAGCCATGATGGATTTGATGGGCGGGCAAAGGCGATCGCCATTCCTTATCAAAGTGTAGCTGAAAATGTGGCTTACAATATGGGATTCAGCGACCCGGTACGCAATGCTGTTGATGGTTGGATTAAGAGTGATGGCCACCGCAAGAATATGGAGGGTCAGTTTAATTTGACTGGGATTGGGATTGCTAAAAATGCGAAAGGGGAGTATTATTTTACTCAGCTTTTTGTCCGTAGTCGATAAGGTGAAGGAAGAAGGAAGAAGGAAGAAAGTTTTAATTTAACTGCAAATGCCCAATGCCCAATGCCCAATGCCCCATTCCCAATGCCCCATTCCCAATGCCCCATTCCCAATGCCCCATTCCCAATGCCCCATTCCCAATGCCCAATGCCCCATTCCCAATTCTTAAATAATGGAATTTCCAAATTTTCAAGTGTGCGATCGCGATCTTCCCGATTCTCTCTTATCTTACTATTTGACGGCGGAGGCGATCGCGGTTGATACCGAAACAATGGGTTTGATGCCGTGGCGCGATCGGCTGTGTTTGGTGCAGTTGTGCAATCCCGAAGGTAAAGTCACAGTGGTGCGGATTGCTAAAGGCCAGACAGCAGCACCGAATTTAAAGAAGTTAATGGAAGCTGAGAATATTGAGAAAGTATTTCATTTTGCTCGGTTCGATATGGCAACAATGCGTTACAATTTAAGTATTGACATTGCACCAGTTTTCTGCACCAAACTAGCGAGTAAACTTGCCAGAACTTATACTAATAGACATGGACTCAAAGAGTTAATTCTCGAACTGGAAAAGGTAGAATTAAATAAAACTTCTCAAAGTTCCGACTGGGGAAATGCGACTAATCTTTCTGACGATCAACTAAATTATGCGGCCAATGATGTTCGCTATTTGTTGAGCGCTAAACAAAAGTTGACTGCGATGTTGCAGCGAGAGGAACTTTGGGAAATTGCACAGCAATGTTTTCAGTGTTTGCCAGTTTTTGTAAGTTTGGATTTATTGCAATACAAAGATGTGTTCGAGCACGGGTGATATCACCATAACATTGTAGGGACACTCCAAGAGCCCATAGGTGTCAACTTAACGTCAAACCCCTTCATAGACTACTGTTTGACGATTAGGCCCAGATCCCCCCTTAAGAAGGGGGGGACAGGAGTCCGATCAAAGTCCCCATTCTTAAGGGAGATTTAGGGGGATCTAGACTCAGGTAAAAACCAGATTTCTCAGGGCTTTCAGGCTTAAGTTGACACCAATGGGTTCTTGGAGTGTCCCTACCAGACTAGCAAAATTAGCTTCATCTCAAACTTGCCAAAAACAACCGCTGCGGTTATAGTTGGATTAGATAGCAAAAGTAAAAATCAACTACCCAATAGAGGTGATAACTTCTTTACTTAGCTTAATAAACTTTATTCAAATGATAGTTACCCAAGCACCAAGCTCGGTAACTTTGAGAGCGTGGCTCATCGACATCCAGCCATAAATTCACACACAAAACCAGCCGAAAAGGGCAAACTAATTTTTATGATTGCGCCATGAGATAAAACCTGAAAGCCTGGGTGATAGAAACAGGTTTCTGAGTTTTATCGACACCATTATCAAAGGACACGGCATTGCCGTTTCCCTACTAAAAGCGGTTTAGGTGCGGACACACAAACCCGCGCCACAAGAACATTTATTTCTTGTGGAACAGGCATCTTGCCTGTTACTGACATTTCTAAAAAATGTCTGAATCACCGTACTCATTTGTCAATATCCACCAATAGGAACAATCCGAATTTACGGAGTGTAATTTTTTTTATGACTACCTTGAAAATGCGTTCTTACGGGGGCGAAAGTGACTGGTGTGCGATCGCAAATTTGATCGAAATCTGCGAAGCAATCGATAAACTAGGCGAAGAAGTCTCAGCAACTGAACTGAAGCTAATCCTAGATGCACCCAAACTAGACAAAGCCCGCGACGTCCAATTATGGGAAGATGGCAACTATAAACTGATCGGTTTGGCACTCCTAGATATGCCCGATTCCCAGGACGAAATAGACGCTTGTCTCTGGTTTTATGTGCATCCAAATGTCCGGGGTGAAAGCTTAGAAAAAGACATAATTAAATGGGGAGAAACACGGCTGCGTCAAGTAGGAAAAGCACAGAATTTACCTGCAAAATTGCGTACCTACAGCCGTGAGGACAAAACCAATCAAATCATGCTATTGGAAAAACAGGGCTTTGAGGTCGATCGCTACTTTTGGACAATGGCCCGATCGCTATCTGATCCCATTCCCACCCCCGAATTCCCCGCAGACTTTGTATTAACCCACGTATCCGGCGAAAAAGACATCCAACCTTGGGTAGAGATGTTCAACCAGTCATTCATCGATCATTGGAATCACCACGATTTAACGGCTGAAACCGTGCGATACTGGATGCAAGACCCGAATTATCAGCCAGAATTGGACTTAATTGCTGTTTCGGGCGATCGCCAATTTGCAGCTTTCTGCGACTGTCAAATCAAAGCACAAAAGCACACCAATAGCAGCACAAAAGACGGCTGGATTGAATTATTGGGTACACGGCGCGACTATCGGAAAATGGGTTTAGGAAAAGCCATGTTACTAGCTGGTTTGCATCGATTGCAAGCCGCCGGTGCAAATACTGCTAAACTCAGCGTTGATGCTGACAGTTTAACAGGTGCGACAAAGCTTTATAAATCAGTCGGTTTCCGCCCGATGGAAACTTGGATTGAGTGGGCTAAGGCTGTTTGATAGTGGCCAGAAACCGGGTTTTTGCCACAGACTTGGTGACAACTCCCAGATTTCGGAAAAAACCCGGTTTCTTAGATTTTGGGTGGGTAGCCAGAAACCGGGTTTTTGCCACAGACTTGGTAACAACTCCCAAATTTAGGGAAAAACCCGGTTTCTTAGATTTTGGGTGCGCCCAGGAATTAAGGAGGAGGTTAACTTTCGGAATCAGATAAACTTTGCTGATCAGATGATGGTTTTATCAGTAGCTTACGCGCTGTCAGGAAAGCAACTCCTCCCAATCCTCCACCACATAAGCAACCAAGTATAATCGCCATAAAGAAAGGATGAGGCCACAGCAAAGGATGCTGAGGAGAGGGGAAACCCCAAGGTTTTTCTACAGCCAAGGTGTAGCTGCTGGAAACAACCCCCGCCATGCCTATACCCACACCGACAACGGCTATAGTAATTTGTAAATTGCGATCGCGCTTCTTCTCACCTTTCTCATTATTCTGTAAAGTTTTTTGTAATTTGCGATCGGACTCAGCTTGGTCAATGTCCACCAAACCCCGAATACTAGAAATAGCTTGATCCAGTAATTGAGAACCCGGTTTAGAATAATTTAAATCGGCTTCAATTTGCAACTTAAAAGTTTCGCTTTCTCGTTCCGCAAACCGACCAAATATATCCAGTTCATCCTTTACTTGACCTTGCAAACGCTTCAATTTCAGTTGATAATTTCGGGCATGAATATTCAGAGTATTCAAACAATCTTCAAGATTCCGCAGTTGTGAAGTATATTTCGGAACAGTTTTCAATAGTTCCTTGAGTTGAGTTTTTAATGCCGCCAAATCCAAATTATCTGGCAATTTTGACTTGCTTTCAATTTCTTCTCGGATTAATTTATCGAGTTGATCCGAATATGTGCGACTCTTTTGGAAAACATTGGTGATTTTATGATAGTATAAGAATAGTTCCGGCAAATCCCAATATATCTCCTTGAGTTGTTCCGAAGTCGCATCAGAAAAGTAGAACAACACAAGATAGCGAGTTTGCGACATTTTCGGTCGGCTAAATTCCAAAATGCAGCCATCTAAGAAATTATCAGCTTGATAAAAATCAGGACAAACATCATCGAATAATTGCTTCAGCAAATTTTCCCCATGAGTTTTTAAGTCTTCCGGGTTAGTTGGTTTCGAGACAGACACATAAGCCGTGATTAGGAAAGTTTCTCCGATAAAATGCGGGTCATTTTTGAGAGTCAAACATTGATTCGGGTTGAATTCGCCAACTTCACTTAATTTGACACCATCAAAACCTTCAGATTGCGGACGAAAAATATTAATTAACAAAGCGTAGGTATCGCTGAGTTTCTGTGGATAAACCAACAAACGATATAAATATTTAGGTTGAATCGGATTTTGGTTTTTATCCTTACTAGAAAGCAACAAGAATTGTCGCGTACCTGGTTTGCCGCTAGTCAGTAATTCGCAGTTATCGGAGTTAGGCAAATTTTGCCTAACCTGTGGGAATGAATCGGGAAACTTCAGCTTGTCACTAAAATTATCCTTTAAGATTTTCTCATATTTGTACTGAAAAGTTTGGGGAGATTCATTGATGAGTTCTTGGGAATCTAAATATGAACCAGATTGCAGGGTGAATGCAAACAAGCTAACATTTAAGGCATAATAAATTGGATCGGATTCGTTGGACATTGCGGTTAATCTGGTTCGGGATTACTGGGTAAATCCTGGTTGGGCGGTTGCTGATTTTCCTGAATCACCTTTTGAATTCTGTCCCGATTCCGAATAATCTCCGCGTCACCATCTGGGGCTGGAAGCGGAATATCTATGTCATCGTCACCAACGATATCGCAGCGAACTTTTGACACAGTTTTCAATGCTAGATAAATTTCTGGATATTTTTCGCACCAATCTAGAATCGCTAAAGCAATTTTATTTGGCTTATTAATTGTATTTAACTTTAAATTGAGTTGATTGAGGTCTTGCCAAATCGCAGCATTAAATAGTTCGCTTGTTTCCTTCTTGGCTTGCTCCACTTCCAGCAAGGTGAGGAAGTCGAGAATCGTTGCTGAAGCATTAGAGATATCGTTCATTTTCCTAAGTTATTTGTGTGTTGAAAAATCGTCATTAATATCAAATTTGGTAGCATTGGAGATGATTTTGGGGGGTAGGGAAACGGCATTGCCCATAGGTGTCAACTTAAGGTCAAACCCAGTCAGAGACTACTGTTTGACGAT